>JBFILF010000378.1:0-5537 GCA_041599835.1 Pirellulaceae bacterium | reverse complement strand
TACATCCTCACCAACTACCACGTCGTGGAGGGCGTCAAACGGATCCAGGTCACGCTGCACGACGGCTCAACGACGACCGGCAAACTAATCGCGCACGACGACTTGACGGATTTGGCGTTGCTAAAAATTCGCACGGTCGGGGATTTGCCCGTGATCCCACTGGGATCCTCCAGCGGCGTGATGCTGGCCGAAACCGTGGCCGCTTTGGGAAACGCCTATGGTTATGAAGACACCGTGACGCGGGGTATCGTCAGCGAAATTGGTCGCACCGTGCAAGTGAGCGACCGGCAAGTTTATCACAATCTGATTCAAACCGACGCGTCCATCAATCCGGGCAACTCGGGCGGTCCGCTGATCAATCTCGATGGGGAAATGATCGGCATCAATGTCGCCGTTCGCGTTGGCGCGCAAGGCATCGCTTTTGCCATACCCGTCAACGATGCGATGGAAGTTGCAGCAAATTTCCTTGCCAATATTGTTGCCGAAACCGTCCAGCATGGAATCACCGCCAAAACGATTCATGCCGACCAGGAAACGATGGTACAAATCGAAGCCGTGGCGGATTTTAGCGCCGCCCAAGATGCCGGTCTCCGCTACGGCGACGTGATTAAGACGGTTGATGGTCTGCCCTGTCGGCGGTCGATCGATCTGTATCGCCAATTGCTCCGGCGCCAAGCGGGTGACGAAGTTGCATTGGAAATTGACCGACACGGTCAAACCAGGACGATCAAACTAACGTTATCGAAAGCCCACGATCGACGAAACAACGCTATCTGGACACAGTTGGGCGTCCAAGTGTCGCCCACCGAAAAAAACCAGCTGCGCGACGTGCATCCGAATTACAGTCGCGGCTTGCGAATTGAGCAAGTTCGTTCCGGCAGCCCGGCAGACAAGGAAGGTATGCAAATCGGCGATGTGCTGGTCGCCATGCACGGCTGGAAAACAGAGACCATCGAAAACCTGCTGTACATTTTGCAGCAAGCCGACGTACGCCAGGGATCCGATTGCATCTTCTATATCATTCGCAAAAACGAACCGTTTTACGGTCACGTGCGCATGCAGGGCCGTTGAGGGGATCGCGGCCAGGCTGACAAACGGTTTCTGTGGCAACGATGCGTCGGCGAGGATGCGCTGGGTGCGCTGGTGAGGTGTTCATCCTGGTTGGATGCTCTAACATAAACAGATGCCTCGGCGCGCATGCATCGCATTGCTTCATGCCTGTGAAATTGGCCGGTGGCAGCTTAGATGGGTTCCGTTTACCGGTTGCTGCGCATGGAAAAACAGTTAATTCATTGGCTGGCCTCGTACATCGGCCGGGTCGAGGATTGCCCAATCGGTATCGGCGACGATGCGGCCGTGCTGCGAAGCGACCCGCGACAGACAGTATTCTGCACCGATGCCATCTGCGACGGGGTTCATTTTCGCAGTGATCTGCACTCGCCGGAAGAAATTGGCCGCAAAGCGCTGGCCGTCAACCTGAGCGATATGGCGGCGATGGGCGCGGCGCCGCGGGCCGCGGTGGTCTCGCTGGTATTGCCTGACACCTCGACCCTGGACTACGTAAAACGGCTTTTTCACGGAATGCGGCCGCTCGCCGAATCGTTCGACGTGCATATTTGCGGAGGAGACACAACCGTTTGGCCCGGCAAATTGTCCATCACGGTGGCGCTGGTGGGCGTGGCGCCTGCAGCCGGGGTTTGGCGAATCGACACGGCGCAAGCGGGAGACACGATTGTGGTGACGGGCGAGTTTGGCGGGAGCATTCTTGGCCACCATCTGGATTTTGAACCTCGGTGTCGCGTGGCTCAGCACTGGGTCGAACAGGACGTGATTCACGCGGCCACCGACGTTAGCGATTCGCTAAGTCTTGATTTGCACAAAATGGCCACTGGCAGCGGTCTCGGGTTTGAAATCCGGGCCGAGCAAATTCCCATCGCGCCCGCCGCCAATGAGTTGGCAAATCGATCGGCCGGCTCGGGCGCACGGCAACTCGCGCCACTTGAACACGCGCTGTGTGACGGAGAAGACTTTGAGTTGATTCTGGCCGTCGATCCGGGCGATGCCGATCAACTCATTCGCCCGTCGCCGGCTTATGGGGCAAAGCTGACGGTTATCGGCAAGTTCACTGCAACCCGGGATTACGTTTTAATTAAAGACAATCGGCAAACAGAACTTCCGGCGTCCGGCTTTCGCCATCAGTTCAAATAACCACGCGACAAAACTAATTGATCCCAGGGATTGTCCGTTGCAGGAACTTCAATTTTTATCTGAAAACGAAGATCAAACGCAGCGCTTGGGGCTGGCGATCGGTGACTGCCTGCAGCCCGCGACGATCTTGGGGCTCAGCGGCACGTTGGGCGCCGGAAAAACTCGGCTGGTGCAGGCAATCGCCCAAGGCTTGGGTATCGAGCAGGCGGTTGTTAGCCCGACATTTTCTTTGATAAATAGTTACGCCGGCCGCTTGAACCTGGTGCATGTAGATTTGTATCGGGTGAGCGACCAAGACGAGTTTTTTGAATTGGGTCTTGCGGAACACTTTGATTCGGACGCGGTGGTCGTCATTGAATGGGCAGAGCGATTTGCCGATCTATTGCCCGAACGGACAGTCTGGATAAACATCGACGTGCAAGAAAATTGTCGAGAATTTCACGTGCGCCAGTCGCCGTCGCCCCAAACCCAAAATATTGCAACCGGCCGACCATCAGGCGAATTGGTGGCCTGCATCGCCAGCCGCCTGCATCTGAACGTCTAAACGCCGAATCGACCAGCGGACGCGGCATTCGGCAGTGTCTCACGACAATGAGGCATCCGCGAGATCGCGCGGATTGCTCCAAATTGTTGAATTGGCGGCGCTGCCTAACTAGTCTGAAAACGTGTGCCCTGTGTGTTTCACGTTAAGGTCGTCCCCTCATGTTCCGACGCCTCTGCCGCTCACTCCACGGCCTACACCTAAAGTTTGCCACGCATTCCGCAACGCTGTTGTTGTTCGTTGCCGTTTGTTGGTGCTCAACCATGGCACCATTGACGGGCCAGGATACGCTGCCGTTGATGCCGGAATCGAGTTTGTGGACGGACGATGTGGCCAGTGCACAGCCCGTGACATCGCATCAATGCCCGCAATGTGGCGTGGCGGGCTGCCGGCAAAAAACCATCTTCGTGCCCCATTGGGAAACGACCTTCAAAACCGATGTCCAAACCCGGTATCGGATTGAGTGGAGAGAGCGTACCGTCACCAAGTATCGACCGGAAACGGTCCAGGTGCCCGAGACTCAGAACTACACGGTGCACGTTCCCGAGCACAGAACACTATCCTACACGACCACGCGCGTCGAACCTGTGCAACAAGCCGTCCAGCAGCATTACACGGTCTATGTGCCGCAGACTCGCACTCGGCAGGTGACGTGCTACCGCACTGAAACCTATCAGCAACCGGTCCTATTGCACTATACCGTTAAAGTACCGCAGCGTCGTCTTCGACAGGTCACTCAATACCGGGTCCAACCCGAACAACATTTAATTCAGCAAAATTATGTCGTTAACGTTCCGCAAACTCGCTCCCGCCAAGTCACGGCGCATCGCATTGAAACCCGGCAACGAGAACTTGATCAATCGTACGTCGTTTACGTCCCGCAGCAAAGAAAACGACAAATCACCCTTTATCGCAACGAACCACGGCAGCGGCAAATTACCATCCCGTTCACGAGCTACACCGCCCAACAGCGTTCCCGGCAAGAGCCGTATACCGTGTTGGTGCCGTACGTAGAAAAGGTTCGGCACAGCTACACGGTCCCCGTCCCCTACGTGGAAAATGTGGTGCAAAATTACCTGGTTACCGTACCGTACCAGGAGGAATTGCAGGTGCCCTATCAGATTCAACGACGAGTGCCGCGTGACATCACTCGATTTTACGACGTGCAGGTACCGTACATCGAGCATGTACCACAATCCTACACGATTCATGTTCCATACCAGGAAATGCGTACCGCCACGCGGACCGTTTGCCGCACGGTGCCGTTCGTTCAGGTCAAAACCGTTCGCCGGGATTGCGGCTACTGGAAAACGCTGGTGGAACACGTCCCCGCGTCATCTTGCGCGCTGGCATGCGGCCAGTGTGCGACCTGCTGTCAGGCTGCTCGGACGATTTGCCGAAAGATATGGTGCCCCCGAATCGTGGAACAGCATATTCCCGTTACCCGGTACCGTACAGTCACCGAGCAGATCCCCTACCATTACACCGTGACACTGACCCGACCCGAAACGCGGACGCGGACCATCGCCGTAACCCGGTATCGTCGTGAGCGGCGCCAGCAGACACACGTTGTTTACGAACTGATTTGTGAAACACGCATGCGACGCATTACCGCCACACGCTACCGGCAGGAATCACGTTCAAGACATGTATCCGTTCGGCGTTTACGAATCGAAACGCGGACCAGAGAGATCCCCGTTACTCGGTATCGCGCGGAAACCCGCAATCGAGAGATCGCCTATACAGTCTACGTGCCGCAAATCGAGCAACGTGAGATGACTCAAACTTACTATGTTCGAGTGCCCTATCAACGGGAACAGTCGTATACCGTTAGCGTGCCGGAAACGCGAACGCGACGAATCGTTCAAACTTACCATGTTCGAGTACCCTACATCCGACAAGAACAATATACGGTGATGGTCCCGCAACGTCGGACACGGATCGTTCAGCAAACCAGTTATCGAAAAATACCGTATACCCAGAATGTTGCGTACACCGAGCTGGTCCCGCAAATCCGCACTCAGACGGTGATGCAGAATCGCCAACGGCAAGTGCCGGACATTCGTACGATCAACTACACCGTCAATGTGCCGCAAATCCGCACGCGAACGGTTTATCGTACGGCGTATCGCCATGTGCCCGTGACCTTGACTAAACCAATTACGGTTATGGTTCCGCAAATCCGTACACGAACGGTTTACCGCTGCATGACCCGTATGGTGCCGCAGCCACAGATCCAACGATATCCGGTTTGCGTTCCTTATCACGTCCAGTTGCAGGTCCCGGTTCCATCGTGCCGATGGGTGCCGATGACCATCTCGATACCCTGTCCATCCGGCTGCACGACCCAAACACACGTGCCATTAATCCGAACGGCCATCGGCCGTTACATCGATTTCTGCATCGATAGCATCAATCGGCGGAATCTGTGGATGAATCGCCAATGGATGTAGCTGGGAACGGCTCTACGCGTCCGCAGTTGAGACGGCCCCATTGATTCAGTAAAGCTAGGTAATTCGGATTAAGCTTGCCGATGCGCCGAACCTTTCCGGCCAACCAGTTCGCATTAATCCCATTCTGCTGATTTTTCCGATTATCACAGTATTGCGCCTTGTTAAAGCATGCGCCGGAGTTGACGCATTGCGGTGGAATAACGCAATTGCGCAAGGGTTGCCAGAAACAACTCACAGCCTTACCCCAGAGGGTCTCAGTTTATGTCACGATTTCGCCTGAAAACGGCCTGTTTGGTCGTCGTGCTTGCTGTTTCCGTCGATCCGGCCAATGTATT
>JBFILF010000377.1:0-5558 GCA_041599835.1 Pirellulaceae bacterium | reverse complement strand
TTTTGTTGGTGTTTCGAAAGCCTAGCTTGAAGAAAAACAAAGCAGACAAAAAGTGCCGATTGTTGGCCAAAACGCGCCTTGAATTTGCCGCGCGGCAAATTGCCGCCTTAGTCAATCAATGTCGTTTTTTTGCGACTGCCCGCCGGTAACCGTTGGCTTTCACGATGGCGTTGACGCCGTCGCTGTTCCGGTGGCCATACACATGTTGTCAACGGTCAACAATCGACGGGGCAAACCGCTGATCAGTTTGCTCGGTTCGTCTCTGTTTGAGTCCCGTTGTAACGGTTGAGCGGTTTCAAGCGGCTTGCACTGCAAATTTGGTTGCGCGTACGAGATTCGTTGGAAACCAAGAGAATCGTTGCCATGCGGTATTAACCGTCAATTGTTTTTTGCAAGACGCGGCCGGTATCGATTGTCTCAAATCCCATTTTTTCAAACAGATTAACGGCCGGCAGATTGTCCTCCAACACTTGGGCTTCCACCAAATTGATGGCCTGTTGTTGCATGTGCCGCAACGATTCGCCGATCAGAAAGGTTCCCAAGCCAAGTTTTCGCGCTTCGCGCTCGATCGAAATGCCAAACAGTCCCATGGCGCGGATGCCCCAGTTGCGCGCCAGCGGTTCCATGTCCCAGTACGAAATGTGACCGTTTACCAAGCCGCTTTTGCGCTCGATCAGTCGAAACAACATGCGATTTGTGTTGCCGAGGGTGCACGCCTCCCACCAATTAGCCGGCAACGGATCCTGGTCGTGCTGGATGCGATAACCCCGCCGCACGGTGGTTTGCTGTCGATCGAGAACCGCGCGGAAATTCAGCAGCGAACGCTGCATGATCAGCACTTTCTGCAATTGTGAGTAGCCGAGCTTCTCGAACACCGGAATCACGGCCTCGTTGTCGCTAACGATGCCAGGAACGTTGCTGCCCCCGTATAACCCCAAGTAAAAAGGGCTGTACGGAAAATCCGTTCCGGTGGTGATGCGGCGGCTGCCTCGTGATACCAGGTATGCTTCTGCCTGCTCAATCAAACCACAACAGGTTTTTTGCTTATCCGCATCCGCTGCCGTCAACAGAATGCAAATGATGCCACGAGACATATCGATATCCGAACCATCCGAATTGGGGCCGAAACCGCAGTGCACGAATCCGACCACCTGATCGCCCTGTTCGGCAATAATCAACCCCTTCGCATCAAAGTAGGGTTTGGAGAGGACGCGCTGTTCAAACACGTCGTGAAACATCGTTTGCGATAGTGCGCGTTGGGTTCGCTGCTGTTTCCAGACAGCAACGATTTTGGGTGAATCCGTGTTCAAAAAGGTTCGATAGTGGATCACAACGTGACTGGAATTGTTGCAAACAGTGCGCCGCGGGCAGTTGGCTAAGTCGCTGAATCGCACATCATAACAGCTAGGTCAGGCCATCGCCCAGATACAAGCGGTTGGCGAGATGGCGGCAGACCACATCAAGCAGCCTTTTGCCCGGCATCGTCGGCTTGTTGGTCTCGCCGCCTCTTTGTTTGACGGACCGGTTTTTCCTTCCAACGACGGTGAACCCACCAATACTGTTGAGGATGGGTCCGAATCAGCTCTTCCAGCCGATCGTTGTACCATTGGGTCAGGTTCCGCACATCGTGCAGCTCGTCCGGCATGGTCTGCGGATCGGCGATTCCGTTGCATCCAATTTCGCACTTTAACAGGCCAGCAGTGCGAATCGCATACGTGACCATCATTGGGGCATGGCCCCGCAATGTGAACAGCGCCAAAGCTTTGTGACAAGCGGCCGGCCGGCCCAGAAAATCAATCCAGCAGCCCTTGGTGCCCGCATGCTGGTCACCCAACAACGACAACATCCCGCCTGCGTCCAGCACCGTTTGCACTTTGGATGCACTTCCGAACGACGGCAAAATAAACTGGCCCCGTGATTCACGGAATTGAGTCAGCCATTTTTGCAGCCAGGGATTATCCAATTGCCGCGCAATGGCATAGGTGGGAATGCCCAGAATCCCCGACATATAAATGGCCAATTCGAAATTGCCGAAATGCCCCGACACCATCACCACCGGCCGCCAGTCCAAAAAATAACGGGTCATCAAGGCGCGGTCGCGGATATACACATACTTCCGCCAATTCGTTTCGTGGATTTTGCGAGGCGCCTGGGCGATTTCGCATATCATCATGGCCAAGTGAAACCACATGTCACGGGCCAGCTGTTTTCGCTGGTCCGGCGTCATGTCGGCGAATACATGTCGCAGATTTTCGTCGATAATTTGTTGCCGAAATCGCAACACATCGCAGGCAAACATCGCGAATCCACGTGAAATCGCCTGGGACCATCGCATGGGAACGATTTGCAAGATGCTGACGATGCACCGCGCGGCCAGGTATTCCAGAAAATACCGTAGCTTTTTGAGCAGTGAGGGCCGTCGTTTCGATCGATTTTCCTGCATGATCGCACGATGTTGAATCAAGCTTCCTGCCACATTGCCTCAGGCCGGGGATTGTGCCAGCTACCGGCAAAGAGCGAAAGACAGATTTTGTTATTACGAGCTTTACAATGGCAGGGTCACTGTGGCCCCGCTGCGACTGGCCTTGTAGATTGCCAGCACCACCTCCACGCTGCGGCGAGCCTCGGGTCCGTCAACCAGCGGCGCCTGGCCCGATTGGATCGCCCCGGCAATGTCCGCATATTGCCTGGCATGGGCGGCGTGCCCGATGGCTGCCGGGTCCGACGCGCCGCCCCCGGTGACATTTTTGTTCGCCAGACTTTCAATTATTCGTTGATCGTTGTCGTCAGACTCGGCGAACTGCCAATTGACGATCGATTCATCTTCGATCACGGCACTGCCCTGGGAGCCGTACACCTCGATTCGTTTGAGCGATCCCGGATAGGCCGCGGTCGTGGCCTCGATGGATCCCAGCGCGCCGTTCGCAAATTCGAGACTGGCAACCGCGGTATCCTCGACTTCGATCCGCTTGTGCGCCAACGTGGCAACTTTGGCGGTTAGCGATTGAACCGGGCCCATGAACCAGCACAGCAAATCGATATTGTGGATTGCCTGGTTCATCAGCGCACCGCCGCCGTCCAGCTGCCATGTTCCGCGCCAAGCCCCACTGTCGTAATACTCTTGGGTGCGAAACCATTTGACGTACGCATCGGCCAACGCCAGCGTCCCGAATCGGCCTTGGTCAATGGCCTTTTTCAGCAGTTGCGACGATTCGTAAAAACGGGATTGGAAAATTGTCGAGAGAACCACCCCCGCTTGCCGACAAGCCTCGATGATTTGATCACACCGTTCCAGCGTGACTTCCAGCGGCTTTTCGACGACGACGTGTTTCCCGGCAGCCGCGGCAGCGATTGCCGGCTCCAAGTGGGCACCGCTGGGAGAACAGATTGCTACGGCGTGAATTCGGTCATCGGCCAACAATTGGTCCAGCGTGGCAAAGCATTGGCAGTCATGGCGATTCGCGAACGATTCGGCAGATTGAATGGACTGACTTGCGCAGCCAACCAGTTGCACACCGTTCGTTTCCGCGATCGCACGGGCGTGAAAATCGGCGATCATGCCGCAGCCAACGATTCCGAAACCCAGTGACATAAGATCGTCCGTTTATTTATTGAAAAATCTCTAACGTGAAAAATGCCATGCCCACCAGATTCAGCAGCATGTGCATCGCGATACACGCCAACAGGCTGCCGGTTCGCTGGTACAGGTAACCGAGACCCAGGCTAAATACAAACAAGGTAATTGGGGCCGGGCCCTGATTCGTGTGCGCGCCGCCGAATAGAATTGATGTGACCAGGATCGCCATCCAAGAAAAGTGCCGAGCCCCGTCACGCTCGGCTTCGGTGCCGGGCCGGTCACCCAGCAGCAGCCGGTCCCAGCCGAGCGCGGGTCGCACGTTGAGCCGTTGCAACCAACCCTGCAAGACGCCGCGAAACAGCACTTCCTCAATGATCGGCGCGCAAACGACGGCCGAAATCCACGAGGGAATCAACACCAAAGCTTGCGGGTTTTTTCGGATCGCGTCGACCGTCGGGTGCTTGTATTCAACTTGCAGCCAATCCAGCAACACCGCCTGCACTCCCCACACCAGCGGAGCCCACATCGCAAACGCGATCGCCCCGCGTCGCAGTTCGACGATTCGTTGTTCGTCGTGATTGTCCCAGGAGTACCAGAATCGGTTCCAACGATGCTGGTAACGAACCACCAGAAATCCGATCGCACCCATTACGATTGCGACCTGGGCCAATTGCGAAGCCAATGAAACGAGTGATAACCATTCACTGCCAAGCTTCACTAGCTGGTCGGGCTGCAGGCCGAACGCCATCGTTGCGGCCAAAGTGATGAGGATTTGCACACCAAACCACAGGCCGAAACACATCACCACATCAACAAATCCCCAGCGGGCAGGGATCGAGTGGTCGTAAAATAATGGCCGTACCCGCCGGCGACTGAACACATATCTCCACCAGCATACTGCTCCAATTGAAATCACAATCAGAAACAAAACCAGCCTGGGCCACAGCTGCATGGTGCGATTAAACCTTTGCGATTAGGTAGGCCCGGGTTTGGTCAAATCCGTCATTTGGATGGCGGCGACCACGTACTGGTAACCGGAATACAACGTGGAGAGAACGGCTAACCAGACCGACGCGATCAACGTTGCCACGACCCAACCGGGTATACCCTCCAGCGAATCCGGCTGTCTGGCCAAAGCCAGTGCCAGCAGGCCGGCGCCGGCCGCGATGCACTGAAACCACATTTTGAGCTTGCCGGCCATTTTGGCCGAAAAGTCTCCTCCGGATTGTTCAACGAAACTGCGCAAACCAGTGACCAGCAATTCCCGCGCAACGATCACCACCGCCATCCAGCCGGCGATCGTGGCGTACCACGGCCAGTCGCGCATGGCCACAGCCAACAAAATGAACGTGCCGCAAATCAGGATCTTGTCGCAGAACGGGTCGAGAATTCTTCCCAGTTGGGTCACTTGATTGAATTTGCGGGCCCACCAGCCGTCGATCCAGTCGGTGCCGGCCGCAATCACGAAGGAGATCAGCGCCGCCCAATACCAGCCCAGCGGAATAAAAACAAACACCAAGATGGAAAGTGCCAATCGCGCCGCGGAAATGCGATTGGGGACATTCCAGACGGAGGCGTGTGTGTGGGCGGCAGATTCGAGTTCAGGAGTTTCAGGCATGACACAGCGCCGTGAGTATTAGCTTGGCTCCGAGACCGCAACGGCAATCAAATCGTAATCTTGCGCCTGGACCACTTCGCAATCGACCAAATCGCCGGGGGTCAAACCGGCGTCGTTCTCGGTCACAAATACCAGGGCGTCGACGTCCGGCGCATCGAAACGACTGCGAGCCACCCACGCCCGCGGTTGATGGGATGGCTGATCGGGTACCGGCTGATCAATGATGCATTGGATCGTGGTGCCCACCAGGCTGGCATTTCGCCGCTGCGAGATGCCTTGCTGGATTTGCATTAAACGTTGGCGTCGATCGTCCATCACGGCCTGATCCACGTGATCCGGCAGCCGCGCCGACGGCGTGTCGTC
>JBFILF010000376.1:0-5605 GCA_041599835.1 Pirellulaceae bacterium | reverse complement strand
AGTTCCGCAAATCTCAGCTGCGTTCGTCCTTGCCAGGTTTGCTTTTGCTTGCTGGTCAACCAGTTGCGGACGGGGTTGACCAGGAAATCATGCGTCAGATGGTAAAACGTCACCTCTTTGGTCGCCGCGTCGGTGCTGGTCCTGGAATCCTCCGCGCCGGAATCTTCAATCGGCGATATCAAATGGGCTTCGTGCTCCAGAAACCACATCACTTCGTCGAACAGTTCCCCCTGATCGTCCAGGTTCGCCGCTTGCCGCAGCATGTCACGGGGTTGAATCCGGCCCTTGATATCGCGGGATTGATCGGGAAGCAGCTGCGCGAGGATTTTCCGGGCGTGGACTTCAAATTGCCGCCGATGCTGGGGAACCTGGGGCCCGGAAAAGACGTCTTCCAGGAATTCGCGGCCGACGCCCTCCCAGCCACCGATCGATCGCAATTGTTGCGGCGTCCACGGGCGATTTTTCATCATCTGGGCAAACACCGACAAGTGAACACAAATCACACGACCGCGCTGTGACAGGGATTTGATCGCCTCTTTTAAAAATCGATAATTCTGTCGTGACAAGGGCGCTGGATCCGCCGGCAAGTCGCCCTGTGCCCGCCCGTAGGCTTCCAGAACATGCCGCGCGTGACGCTCGTCAAACAGCGGCAGCGACATGGCGTTCTTGCCCTCTTCGATCCGGATTTCCAAATGGTGCATGAACTGGCTGACACTCATCCAAAAATCATCGCGCACCAGCAACAGACATTGCACGCGCTGGGGGTCGCAATGACGAAGCGCTTCGGTTAACGGGTGACGGGCAATGTCATCACAGGCGGCCAGCCACTGTTCGAACTGGTCCAGCACCAGCAACAATTTGTCACCGTCGCGCAAATGGTGGCCCAATCGAATCTGCCGCAACATCGTCCCCGGATCGGTTGTTGCTTCGATTGACTGGATGGATTGCTGTATTTTTCTGACGATTTGATGCGCCGGGTCGTCGGCGGTGCAGTCGATGTAGACGGGCACGACGGACGAGGATAATCGTGGCAGCAAACCCGCTCGGACGAACGAACTTTTGCCGCAGCCCGAAGGACCGTAAATCAATCCCAGTGGAACATCGACCATCAGACGTTCACTATCCAACCGAGCCAACCAGAAGCGTATCGATTCCGGGACACCGTGGCGATCGACGGGACCTGGCAGCAACCGCAGGAAAAAATCGGCGTCGGCATGTTCAAACGGACGAAGGCCCTTGGGAACAATGTTCAGCGGAACCGATGCGGGACTTTCCGAACCGTAAGTGTCCGATCGGGCGGGAACACTCGAGTCGGTCGCACGCGCCTTGGACTCCACGCCGAACTTCCGCAATGATTCCAGCGTGGCTCCGCTGGTGCCGGCCAACGTTTGTCGTTGCGGATGATTGATCACCGAGCCCAGGTCATCGATCACATCCGCCATCGACTGGTAGCGTTCGTCCATTAACTTGTGCAGACATCGCAGACAAATTCGTTCCAGGTCTTTCGGCAATTTTTCGTTAAGTTGTCGCAGAGGTTTGGGCCGGCGATAGCAGATTTGGCGAGTGAGTTCCCGGTCATCCGGACCAATAAACGGACGTTTACCGGTGAGCAGCTCGTACATTGTTACGCCAAAGCCCCAAACATCGGTTTGCCCGTCGATCCGATGATTTTCCCCTCGGATTTGCTCGGGAGCCATGTAAGCGGGGGTGCCTTCGGGGCGGTCCCCCAATTCGCCGTACGTCAATTCGTCGTGAAGGGCCAACCCAAAATCGACGAGGTGAATTTCCCGTTGTTCATCGATGATCACGTTGGCCGGTTTGAAATCGCGATGGACGATCGAATGCTTGTGCGCAACTTGCAATGCCAACGCGGCTTTGTGAAGAAATTCCAAAGCCTGTTCCAGTTCAAGCTTTTCCTTTTTGATAATTTGGCTTAAAGCGCGTCCTTTTACATATTCCATGACGACAAATGGAACATCGTCCTCGGTCGTGCCAACATCGTAGACTGAGACGACGGACGGATGATTCACCTGGGCCAGCATTCGACCCTCGTGAAGAAACCGCCGCAATGAGTTTTCGTTTAATTGACGATCCCATCGGGGAACTTTAACAGCAACCTGCCGGTTGAGGCTTGGATCATCGGCCAGATAAACGAACCCAAATCCGCCGCGTCCCAGCTGTCTCGTAATCACGTACCGTCCAATCGACGGCGGCACGCTAAATTCGTCATGTCGATCCCGAGATCTGTCTTGGGTCGGCAAACTGGTCTCACCATGTCCGAATTCGCTGGCGGTCGACTCTGAACTGTCTTCAGGGATTCCGCGGTTTTTGTTCTGGGACATGAAAAAGCCAAACCGTTACGGGTGAATTCTGGCTACGGGCATGATTTCATTGTACTGCAACTCACAGTACAGCTCGAATTGCGTCACCGGCGAAAACAGCGCTTCACCACCTGATGATTCCTGTTCGCCCAGAGCTACTCGCCGGCATCTAACTGATTCATGAAATTCAAAATCTCATCCGCGTAATTTTCCAACGCCAAATCGTTATGGCCGAATTCGCGGGCTGGAACTAATCGTTTGGGATCAGCGGGCGACGCAGCGTATAGGTGTTCGCTGAATCGGAATGGAATAATGCGATCGTCGGTTCCGTGAATCAACAGCAGCGGCACTCGGCTCCGCTGAACAAAGGGAAGCGACTCGAAACGGTTTCGCATGAGCCATCGCACAGGCAACCACGGATAGACGGCATGGGAAACGTCGGTCAGCGACGTAAAAGAACTAACCAGGATCAGGGCGGCGGGCTCCAGCTGGCGACTGACTTGGACGGCCACGCCGCCGCCCAATGATCGACCCAGGTACACGACTTGCTTTGAGCGAATGCCCGTATACTGACAAACCCAGTTGACCGCGGCCGTGCCGTCGGCCACCAAACCTTGTTCGAACGGCCGTCCGTCGCTTTTACCATAGCCGCGGTAATCAAACACCAACACGTTTGCGTTGAGACGAACCGACAATTGTTGAGCCAGTGGGCCGCAGGTCGCCACGTTCTCAGCATTGCCGTGAAAGAACACGATGGTGTGCCGGTTGCCGTTAACCGGAAAATACCAGGCGTGAATGCGGGTGCCGTCCTCGGAGGTCAACCAAATCTCCTCGGCACCCAATCGTTCATGATCGAAGTTCCCGATGTCCGCGCGGGGCGCCGGGTAAACCATGCCCGTTTCCATCCACATCGCCATTCCCACCACTAACGCGTAGGCTACCAGGAAAATAATTAAGTACCGCAGAAGTTGGGCGCGCACCGTTAAGCTATTTCTCGCAGGGGTTTATCAACCATAGCAGATCCTGATTCTAGCGTACCTGGCAACGCTTTGGCGCAAAGAAAAACGCCCGGCGGCCAGCCGGGCGTGTTTTGCTTCAGGTAGGATGCAGAAAAGTAGGATTAGTCCCACCACCATTGGCCATCGGCCAGGTGGTGCAGTTTGATTTTGTTGGCAAGTTCGTCGACTTGGCCGGTTTCGTCGATCTGCATGTTGTCGGCATCCAAGGCCGCTCGCGGTTGAATGGTGACACCTCCGCCGATGGGCGTCATGAACATGCCACGCTTCCAAATCGCATTGATGGCCGGGGCAACCTGTGTTGGCGTGTTATAGAGCTCAGTGCTGAGGGCTTGCTCGTCGGCCAACAAGCTCATTTCCCAATCGGCCTGGCCGTAGAAATCCATTTCCTGAATAAATGCTGCCACGATCGACATGTCCATCAAGTTGCGCAGCTCGGCAAACACCGGCGACTGTTCTGCCAGCGCCGCAAAATTCTCGGTGAACTCGCGGGTGAAATTCCGGCTGGCGCGACTGCTTCGCGACGATTGCACCCGGGCGCCCGTTGTGGTGACCCGCTCGTCCGCACCAACCAGTTTGACGCCTTGGCCGACCAATTGCATCGCCGTTTCGTCCTGGTTGACCAACACTCGCTTGTAATCCGGAGTGAAATACCACCGCTGCATTGAACGATCAGCAACTTTGGTGGGATTCACATACTCAACAAAACTTTTGATGCGAACCGGTGGCGTTTCCAGTCCGATCCCAATCAACTTCATGCGGTAGTCGGCCTCGACGAGGACTTGGGCAAAGTGAGTTTTGGGCGAAACGCCCTGAACCGTGACTTTTTGCATGCCCAAAGCGTTGCTCAACGTTTCGACAATGTGTGCTTCCTGACCCGGTCGAAAATTTCGCTTCAGCTGGGCATAACTTGCCTGAAACCTCGTCAATCCTTCTTGCGTCGGATCGATCGAGCAACCGATCACCCGGTTGGATTTGCCATTGGGAGGAAATGATCGCAAGGCCACCAGCAGATCTTCCAGCCGCATAATCGCCTTGCCGGATTGCATGCCAATGATCCGGCCGGATACATCCGTAAAGAACCCTTCAGCCGGTCCCGCCACCACGACGTCCTTTGTCTCGGGATAGTAAAACACATGCGTGATTTGCGTCAGACCAGCCAAGTTGCGAATCGCATCATCAAGGCCTTCGCCTGAATCCAGCCGCCGTCCAATTTCCGACTCGAGTCGATTCAGCGACACCTTTCGCAATTGGCTCGGCGCCATCAACTCGGCATCCAGCGACGCCTTGGCCGCCTCAATCCGCTGGCGAGTCAACGCGCCCGTTGCGTCATTGAACATTTTCATTCGCAGCACGCCCGAGGCGTCAATTTCCACGCCGGCCGGCTGAATATCGAATTGGGCATTCGCGTTGTCGGTAACCGTCCAGGCGAAAATGGCGGTCAATATGAAAAAGACTTGGGTACGAATCATGCGACGCGTCATTGCGTTCCTCCGAAAGCCGCCGATTGAGCGGCACGTGTACCGGACTGCGAAAAGCCCCTGAGTTTCCGCAGCAATGGATCCAAAACTACTCTCTCAATGGTAATTGCGGAAAGCTGGGTCGGCAAGAAAAACCGGGAAAATCAAGTTGGTTGCCAGGCCTTCGCGAGCAACTGGCCGGAATTACCGGTTGTGGCGGTTTAACGGAACAATCTCGGGTGTCGAAAACCCTGGCGCCGGAATGGTGCGGACGGGCAAATTCGGGAATTGGAGGGGTTAGGCGCGGGAGGCCCCCGGGCCGGAATATTCGATGCCCATCGCCTGCATCAACATTTTCATGTCATCCCAGGTCAACGATTTAGCCGATGGATTTCGCAACAAGTAGGCCGGGTGATAGGTGACGATAACTTGACTGGATCGATAGCTAAAAAATCTCTGTCGCAGCCGGCCGATCGATTCCTTGGTCTGCAGCAACGTGCGGGCCGCCACCGAGCCCAGGCAACAA
The DNA here is from genome assembly GCA_041599835.1 of Pirellulaceae bacterium. Taxonomy (GTDB): domain Bacteria; phylum Planctomycetota; class Planctomycetia; order Pirellulales; family Pirellulaceae; genus CAJQPP01. The sequence goes on along the minus strand of JBFILF010000376.1, from coordinate 282 downwards.
ATAAATTCGGGCTGGAGGATTTCCAGCTGCTTCACAGCATGGGGCCAACAGTTGGTTAATTCCTGGTCGCTGGGGTTTCGGTTTCCGGGTGGGCGGCACTTGACCGTGTTTAGAATGTATACGTCATCGCGACGCATCTGGCAGGCTTCGATGATTTTCGTTAACAGTTGGCCGGCTCGGCCGACAAACGGTTCGCCTTTCCTGTCCTCGTCGGCGCCGGGACCCTCGCCTAGAAAACACAACCGCGGCTGAGGATTGCCGACCCCAAACACAGTTTGAGTT
>JBFILF010000375.1:0-5605 GCA_041599835.1 Pirellulaceae bacterium | reverse complement strand
TCCGCAATTTGCCATTGACGGTTAAACGCATTGTTCAGTCTGTAGCCAACAGTCCGCGTTGACGGGCCGTATTGGCGCCCCGGTTTTGGCAGAAATGCACGGTCATAAAAGTCGATTGAAAATCTGACCGACGAGTTTGGCGATCGGTTTTGGCGCTTAGGGGCGTTGGCGTCTTGCCCTGCCTTCTGATCGCAACTGCCATGACATCCGCGGAGAAGAGGATTGCAATGACACGACGAGTAATTTTGGGGCTGGCCCTGGCCTTGGCCATTGGCATCAACAGCGCCTCAGCCGGCCTGGTGAAGTATAGATTAAATTGGTCGGGGGCCAGTTTTGGAAACGGTGCCACCGCCACCGCCTACATCACGATCAACGATGCGGTACTTTTGAATCCAGGTGACAATGACTTTTTTTCGTCTCCAGGCTATATAACTGAATTTGACATTACGATCACTGGTGCCGCTTCGGGGAACGGATCATGGGCCATGGCCGACTTCAGTGACATCATTCTGCAAACTGGAGGTTTGCCGCTGAACTTTTCGCAAGAATTGGTCGGACAAGCGACGGATCAAGATCCCTGGGGAACATCTCAACCAGGAAACACCGGTGGTGATTTCAACATATTTAACGGGGTTGGCGGATCGGCTCCGACGGGAACTTGGTATTTTGAGCTGACGACCAACAATGGAAGCGGGGACAGTATGCTGTTGACAAATTTCACACCGATACCGGAACCCGCTTCGCTTGGGCTGCTTGGCCTCGGCATGGTCGGCGTGGTCATTTCGCGCCGCCGCCGGCAGCCATCCTAATTCCGGCGCGTGAAATTCTTACAATCGACCACAAGCCGATGGCTTGTGCAGCGTTACACGCGCGAAAAACTGGCAAAACACCATCCCAGCGAACGCTGGGATTTTTTTGCGCCGTCGCCGACACTCCCCGGAAACTGACGGCAATCTAGAATGGTGTGCACCATTACCTTTGCGGAATCAACTAACTTTGCGAAATCAACGCAAAGAATTTTCTACAGGAGAGCGCGGAGGGCCACACCGAGGGGGTGGGCATTCTTTTGCTGACAAAGACACCGACGGTCGACTTCGAGATAACGGTGTCCCGAATTACTTTGCGACCGACGAAACAAAAGTTTACCGTAGAAACGCAGAGCGCCGCAGAACGTTGAATCGCGTCTGCTCAGTTTCGCGGCGGCCTGCTGTTTAACACCCGCCCACGGATTCTTCGGTGGAAATGGCTCCCAAAGTCGAAGTTGGTCACGTCATGGCACAACGATTGCAATCCTGATTCTGTAAAGATTGATGGGAAACGGTGAACGAGCGGCCAATGGCAAAATTTGGCGATTTTAGATATTGGCTGGGATCACCGAACCCCCCGGCAGTTGTAGGAGTGTGTGCGGGGGAGGGGCGCGCTCTAGGACGTCTCACATTCAACTACGGCGCGAATGGCGATGCTCCAGCGTTGTAGTGAAAAATCCCAATAAATATTTCACGCGACTAAGGTAAGGAGATTTGAGATGAAGACATGGGTAGGTTGCATCGTTTTGGTGCTACTGTGGGTCCATTTCGCGCAAGCCGACAAGGTTTATTTTGTGGGCGGCGACAAAGAAGCTGGCGAGCAAATGGCCGCCTCAGCGGATGGGCAATGGGTGAAAGGATTGTCGAAAGCCTTCGCGCGTGCGGCGGATACGCTGGCCACGGGGGGCGAGATGAACGTGGAGATACGCGTTGCCGGCGGCGACTATGACGGGGACCTCGGTTCAGGCGGCTACACGATTCCGCGTTTGAACAACCCCGAGAGTACGCTCACGATTAAAGGCGGATACTTGGAAGATTTTTCCAGTCGCGATCCGTTTAAATATCCCACCCAAATTGTGACCGATGCCGGACGAAGCCAACCGCTCTGGCAGTTCACTAAGAACTCAGTCATCGGCAGCCTAGTCGTCGACGGGCTTCTGTTCGATTGCGTGGGCAGTAATGCCTACGATGCAAAAACGAACAGCCTGCTCAAGCGAGGATCTTCGACGCATACCTTTTTCGATTTCGAAATGCTCGAAACAAACTATCTCGGGTTTCACAATTGCATCTTTATGAATTCGGCTCACCGCGTGATGGAAACACTAATCCGGGCCCAATCCGATGACGCCGAAATTCGCTTTTACAATTCGATTTTTGTCAATTGCATCATCCCTCTGAAACTTGATACCGCGCGCTTTCGTCACAAGCCCCAACAGATTGCAGTCGACCATTGCTCGTTTTTGATTAATTGGGCCTTCAATCCCGACCCCGATACAGGTGTTCCGGCCGCAATTGAAATCGGTCCAGCGGATGCCGCAACTGAAATTGTCATCACCAACAACCTGTTTTATTCAAATTTTGGGGGGGCGATTTTGGCGCTCAACCTCAAGATGCCCGGATTGACGATCAACAACAATAACTTCATCGGAAACGGCCTTCTGCATGGCCTGCCCGAGCCCGGTGCGGCGGCCATGATCGTCACGGCCGGCGGCCGCAAGCAACCGATTGATGTTGATACCATTGAGGAAATTGCGGCGGTCAATGAAGCCGAGGGTAATGTCTCGATTGCTCCCGGCATACCGTTAACGCTCGGCGAAGTTCAAGCTGTCGACGCGAGTAAAGTCCGGGTTGAGGAAGACTGGGAGAATGAGGTGCGACGGCTGCTGGGGATTGATCTACAGGGCGGTACAGTCGTCATCAAGGACTTTGCTCCAAAGAAGGTCTATGACCCGAACAATCCACCCTTTGCGGTTCGAAAAGAAGCCAAGAGATACGGTGCCTCACCCGGCCTGCTTAAATGAACGAGGAAATGAAGGAGGGGACAGGCAATTTTGATCCATAAATTTGGCGGCATCGAGCAAAGAGAAAATTTACAGGAGGACGCGGAGAGCCGCGGAGTTGGATCGAATCTCTGCGTCCCTCGGCGACCTCCTGTTCAAAATCCGTCGGCTTTCGTGGCAGTGGGGATGACAGGAATCGAACCTGCACTCCGGTTAAGGAACTAGATCCTAAATCTAGCGCGTCTGCCAGTTCCGCCACATCCCCAATGCCGAAATTCCGGTATCGATTTTTATAGTGTTAGACGACGATTTTTGATAGACGGTTCGTCGCGACACGCACCGGCACCGTCCAATATAGTCGGCACCGGGCGGAACGCGTTGCGCAAGCACGGACGGAAGCCGATGTTGGGTCGATACGTTCATTCAAAACGCCGTGCTAACGCGCCGGGCATGTGCAGCTTGAGAATTCGGGAATGGGCGTTAACCCGCACTCCGCAGCCTGGCCTTGATCGCCGTTCTTTTTCTGCGGAAACCGATCACCAGGCACCGGCGGTATTGTCGGCGTCCAAGTCCGCGTCAGAAATCTGGTCGGACGCGGGAGCATCCTTTATTTAGACGGTAGCAATCCCTCAGCCCCAATTCGATGGGAAATCTGACGTTTCAGGAAAAGTCGCTTGAGCTGGATGTGGTCGTATTTTGATTGGCTTCGGGCGGCGCGGACACGTCGTCGGCGACGCTGATTCCCAAATGCCGCAACAGTGGAAAAAACTGGTCGCGAAAAAATTCCGGATGCGCGTCCTGCAACTGGCGAAACGTGGCCGCCTGATAGGCAATCACTTGACTGCCGCGCACGTATTGGACCAACGCACCGTTTTCAGACTGCACTAACTGCATGATAAAATCGGACGCTTCGCTTTGCACCCGCAATTGCAATTGGCCGGACGCAGGCTCGTGCACATAAACGGTGCGTTCCGGTGAGTTGACTTCGCTCAATGAAAACAAAAATGGTTTGCCGCTCAAATCGATCTCTTTTGGTGTCGACGACCGGTTGCGCTGAGGTTTTTCAAATTGCAATCGGCCTTTAAGCGCCCCGTTCTCGAACGAGCGGTTGGGCGTATTATTGCCGGCATACCGCGCGTTGTAATAGCTGCGCGACACGGTAACCGGTCCCGAATGCTCTTTTCCACTGGCGACCTGCAAATGCTCAAACAGCACCTGCGGATGTTGGGCCGACTGAATCGTGTAGAGACTTCCGCCAGGATTGAACCAACCGGGCGGTAATTGACTATCGGCAATCTGCTGTTCGACCTGCTTCACCAGGTCCTTGATGTCGCGGCCGCCAAACGGTTTTTTCCAGTGCTCGCGATCGACGTCCAGTTGATCGCCGCGCCACACCAGCCGCACCAGCTTGCCCGTATGCGCGGCAACTTTCTGCAAATGCCCGCTCTCCTGTAAAGGGTCGGACAAGGTATTCGGACCGCCGGACAACAGCTCGGTGGAGGCCCAGGCGCCCAGCGAATGGCTGGCCACCAGCGTGGGCCAATCGCCGGCGGCAATAGCGTCTGCCGATTCCTCGATGTTCAACAAACCGCGCAGAGCCTCACCAATAATTTGACGGCGCAACGGGTCGGTTTGGGCCTGCATCAGCCACAATAAATACGCGGCATTTTGACGCTCGACCATTTGCACGAGAAATTGGCGGCGGGCTTTCGCCTCGGGCGACGACTGTTTATCGATAATCCGATTCAGCCGCGCGCGAATTTCGGGCGAAAACGTCCGGTCCAGCGCCGCGCGGCTCAATGTCGATTCGTGATCCGCGAACGATTTCGTGATGGCCTCGCTGGCCGCTTCGCGCTGTTTGTATTGCTTTGCTGCCAGTCCCGCGGTCAGTTGCCGCGCGCGACCCAGCTCGTCGGGCTGCCAGGGCGACAGCAACGAAATGAACTCTTCCTGGATCTCATCGGAATACGGCGAGATCAATTTGCCCAGCCCAAAATGTTCGAACAGAGGCAACAGTTTCTGCTCGGCGAACTGCGGGTGCTCGCGGAAAAAGGCGTCAAAATTTTCCGCGCGCTCGGCAAATACGCTCGTTCCCTCCAGCTCTTGGATCACGACCGAGCCGTTGGACCGCTGGCGCAGCCGCAACAGGTAACCCGACTCGATGGCATTGAGCGAAATTGTCAAACCGCGGTCGGCGTTCTGCTGAATGGACAGGGCACGTCGCGGTGCGTCAATCTCTTCCAGGGACAAAGTCGTTTGAAATCGATTGCGCTGTTTGAACTTGCGGACGAACCCGTTGAGCTTATCGGAAACCAGACTGGCCTGATATCCACCCGTTCCATCATGGGACGTGCCGCCCCCATATCCCGCCACCTGGCGAACGGCATTGCAAAACTTTTGAATTTCCTGCTGGCTGTCCAAAAACCGCAGCGAAAGCTGCCGGTCCTGCCAAGTCAGCTCAATCAACTCGTCCAGTGAGGGGGCGATCTTCTGCAGCAAACCATCCTTGGTCAAAGGATTGTTTTTGTTAACGGTTTCAGTTGTTTTGTTTTCAGTGTCGTCTTTTTGTCCGTCCGCCGCGTCTGCCGCCGCCACAACTTTATCGACCATTTTTTGCTGCGCGGGGAGAATTTTCCCGCCTTGCGGGCGCGCTGCGTACGTCACTGGAAGATCCAGCGCGAGGGCCGCCAGCGCAGTCCACAAGAACCAATACCCAAACTGCACGGCTGGCCTAAGTCGACTTCTTTGCCCCAAATTCTGCATGGATCGCACTCCAATTCGTTTGCGAAACATCCCCTT
>JBFILF010000374.1:0-5610 GCA_041599835.1 Pirellulaceae bacterium | reverse complement strand
TTGCCTCCTGTACGGCGTCCAGAATCGCGGAGACGCCTTGACGCTTGGTCAAGAAACAATCTGCCAATTCTCCAGTCATCGTGACGGCGATCGCCTCGTGCGAGGGCGCGCCGGCCAACATGGAGGCTAGTTGCATAGCCAATCCTTGCGGCCGTTTCCACAAAGGGAACGACCGCTGCTCGGCGAACCGTTTGCCGTCACCCAGCTTGAGATTCGCGCCTCCGATGTCCAATCCCACCACGTTCATGGGTTATCAAGGATTTTAAAGGATGTCGTTTAGTGCCGAGTTGAGATCTGGGAATTTAAACTGAAATCCCGCTTGCTCCGCGCGCACTGGCATCACGCGTTGCGAGGCCAACAAAAAATCAGCGAACTCGCCGAGCATCATCCTCAATCCAAACTTGGGCGCCGGCAACCAGGTCGGCCGTCCCAGTTGGTTTCCCAATTGTGTCGTGAACTGGCGATTGCGGATCGGGTTGGGTGAAACGGCATTCAATGGCCCCGCACAGCTTTGGTTGTCCAAAGCGAACAGAATCAAGTCGATCAAATCGTCGATGTGTATCCACGACATCCATTGATCACCGCTGCCCAGTCGCCCGCCGAGCCCCCAGCGAAACAGCGGCAGCATTTTTTCCAGCGCTCCACCGCCCTGTCCCAGTACAATCCCGATTCGCAACCACACGACCCGCACGCCCGCTTCCACCAGAGGTTGGGCCGCCGCCTCCCAATCCGCACAAACCGTTCCCAGAAAATCGCTGGAGGCAGGCGTTGATTCGTCGATCGTTTCATTGCCGTGGTCGCCGTAGTAGCCCACTGCCGATGCGGAAACAAAAACCTCAGGCGGTTTCGGTTGTTGCAACAACGATTGCACCAGGTGCCGGGTCCCCAGCACGCGCGAATCTCGTATCGACTGTTTTTTTTGTTCGTTCCATCGACCATCGGCGATCGAGTCCCCCATCAAGTTGACAACGCGATCGACCGCTCCCCAGTCGTGCGTTGGCATCGGACCGTCGGTTGCCTGCCACTGGACCGCGCCGGAAATCAATTCGCCAAATTTGTCTCGCGCCCGCCCAGCGCTGCGAGATGTGACCACTGGGCGGTCCAGTTTGGGCACTAAATGGCCGCCGACCCACCCAGTCGCTCCGGTGATTAACGTGGTCATTCTACTTCCCTGCTAACGGTCGCCTCGATTAGGAGTCGCGGAGGATTGATTTACACCCATCGACGATCGCTGGCGTTTTTTGCGTTTTGCTCCGAAGGGGAGATACCACAAATAAAGTCCCGTGAACCACAGAAACAATAGTACGATCCCGTTGGGCAAGAAGATCAACATCTTGGCCAGATCGCTAAACCAGGAACCATCGTGCAAGCTCTCAATCAAATCGGACCGGCGATAGTCCGACGACAACAAATCACCGCTGGCCAGATCGATTTGTAATTCCCAGCGGTTGTTGCAGCGCACTTTCACCACGCCCTTGTTGGGGCGGACATCCAACCGGTCGACATCGGACCAGTCAGCGATTTCGGCCTGCGGATATCGTTTGGAAATCTCGAGTATATCGTCAAAGCGGAGCGCAATTTCCTCACCAATGCCCGACTGCGTCGGCGGTTGCACCCAGCCCCAATGCTTTTTGAGCTGCAACAACAAACCAGTGCAAATGACCAGTATCAGCGGCAGGCATATGGCGATCGAAAACCAGCGGTGCAATTTTCGCGTCCAGAAATTAATCGAGAATTTCATGCGTAACTTTTGCCAAAGTTCGGTGTTATCAATAAGATCCGTTGGCCGAAATCCTACGGCACACGGCGGTAATTTGCGTTACCGGCTCAATCATTTTAGCGAATTTGAGGGGGGTTCAATTGGAGGCCGTGTCACCGGCACCGCTGGCGTCAATCCTCGGCAGACGTCTCTGCATTGCCAACTCCCATTCATTTACTCGCTCTGCGTGCGCGTATTGCGTGATTGAGTTTAAGCCGTTACGGAATTACCATAGGGTTAGGACGCATCGGAGCCAGGATGACGGTACGCATGATGCTCGGCGCCAATTAGCGCAACACGGATCCGGCGCTATTTCTCCATCGATCATGTAGTTATTTAGCTTTTTGCCTTCAGAGCCCCAGGGCCAGTTGCCCGCTCGTCGGTACACGGGAGATGTTTAGATGAAAAGACAGCTTTTCTTTTTCGCCTTGTTTCTTGGTTTAACTGCCGTTTTGTGGGCGACCAATTCGCCGCTGCAACACATCCGAGCTCAAGAGACGCAGGAACAACAACAATCCGAACAACAAGAATCTGAGGAGCAGCAATCCAACGAACAAGAGGCGGGCGAACAAGAGGCGGCCCAGCAAGAGACGGGCGAACAGGAGGCGGGCGAACAGGAGGCGGCCCAGCAACGCCAGCGCGCGCGGCGAGCTCGCGGTCAGCGACCCCAGGGCGTTCCCGGAGCCAGGGGCTTTCAAGGGCGACCAGGCGGGTTTGCTCAGCAAGGCCGTGTTGGCCAGCGGCGTGCCGAACCACAAGCTGCCGCAACGGCGCAAACGAAAACCGAAATTCCCGAAGACTGGATGGAGCATTTTACCTGGCGTTCGATCGGTCCCGCCAACATGAGTGGCAGGATCACCTCCATCGCAGTTTACGAAAAGGATCCTTGCATCTGGTGGGCCGCTTCGGCCTCCGGCGGACTATTGAAGACGGAGAATAATGGCGTCACGTTTGAACATCAATTCGATGATCAAGCCACTGTCTCCATCGGCGACGTTCAGGTTTGTCAATCGGATCCGAACATCCTGTGGGTCGGTACTGGTGAAGCCAATCCGCGAAATAGCGTTTCGTGGGGCGACGGCGTCTATAAATCGACGGACGGCGGAAAAACGTGGACGAATAAAGGATTGAAAAAATCATTTCAAATTGGCCGCATCGCCATTGACCCGACCGACCCCAACATCGTCTATGTCGGAGCGCTCGGGCGGCTGTGGGGACCCAGTGAAGAACGCGGTTTGTACAAGACGACAGATGGCGGTGAAAATTGGGAAAAAATCCTATATGTCGACGACAAAACGGGCGTGATCGACGTGCAGATGCACCCCGCCGATCCAACTACGCTGCTGGTTGCGACTTATGAACGCGAACGCGACGGATTCGACGGAAACGACCCCGGCAAAAAATACGGCGAAGGAGCGGGTATCTACCGCACAACCGATGGTGGCAAATCGTTTGCAAAAATCACCCAAGGGCTGCCCTCGTGCAACTTGGGCCGGATCGGACTGAATTACTACCGCCAAGACCCCAATGTCGTATATGCGGTGATTGAATCGGAAAAAATTGCCTCCGAACCCGAGGGAGTTGGATTCGCCGGCTGGCGTGGCGAGGATGCCGATGTGGGGGCGCGGCTTATCGACGTCACCAAGGACGGTCCCGCCGATCAGGCGGGTCTGAAATTGGACGACATTGTCGTTTCCATCGATGGCGCGTTGGTTCATTCCAATGCGGATTTGGAAGCGGAAATTCGCCGACATAAATCCGGCGATTCGTTCAAAGTTGTCGCGTCGCGCGACCGCAAAAGCGTCGAAGTCGAATTGGCCCTGGTCGATCGGCCGCAGCCCAGGCGTCAGCGGGGCGGTGGCAACGGCAACCGGCGCGGCAACACGCGGAATGCCTTTACCGGTACGCTCGGCGGGCAAGCCGCGAACTTGCAGGGCCAGCAAGGTGGCGAGAATGAAGAGGAATACGGGGGCGTCTACCGGTCCGATGACGGCGGCAGTTCGTGGCAGCGCATCAATACGCTCAATCCCCGACCCATGTATTACAGCCAGGTTCGCGTCGATCCATCCGACAATCAATACATCTATATCCTCGGCACATCGCTGTATCGCTCGACGGACGGCGGCCAGGAATTCAACGGCGACGGCGGGCGGGGCATCCATCCCGACCATCACGCCATGTGGATCGATCCCAATGATGGCCGCCACATGATTCTCGGCAACGACGGCGGCATCTACGTCACGTGGAATCGGATGGACAACTGGGACCATCATAATCACGTTGCGATCGGCCAGTTTTATCACGTCGGCATCGATCACAATCGTGACTACAAGGTATACGGCGGGTTGCAGGATAACGGCAGTTGGGGTGGACCCGCCCAGACACGAACCGGCGGACCCACCAACACCGATTGGTATCGAGTCGGTGGTGGTGATGGATTTATCACGCTGGTCGATCCGGATGACGCCGATCAGATCTATTTTGAAAGTCAAAACGGCGCAATGGGGCGAATCAATTTGCGGACCGGTGAACGGGGTTTCATTCGTCCGCGTCCGCCATCTCGAGAAGTGCGATACCGCTGGAATTGGAAAACGCCGTTTATCTTGTCGCCCCACAATTCGGAAATTCATTACAGCGCTGGAAATCATGTGTTTCGCTCCGTCAAAAAAGGCGACGGCATCAAACAGATTTCACCGGACATTACCAATACGGACCGGGGCGCCGGCAGCGCAATTTCGGAGTCGCCTGTTGAAGAGGGTGTCATTTACGTGGGCACCACCGACGGCGCGGTGTGGGTGACCAAAGATGGGGGTCAAAATTGGGACGAGATATTCGTCAAACGCGAAGAACCTGCCGTCGAGGGTGACGCCGAAACCTCGGAATCTGCTGAAACGGAAGCCGAGACCAAGTCTGAACCCGAATCCGCTGCAAAAGAATCCGCTGAAGCGGAAGCCAAAAAAGAACCCAAGCAAGAACCCGAAGAGCAACCTAAGGATCAACCCAAAGAGGAGCCTAAACAGGAACCGAAAGAGGACGAACCGCCTGAAGAAGAAAAAGCCATGCAGTCCACACTGGTCGGCAGCTGGACCGGTCAAATGTTGTTCGATCGGCTGCCCGAAGACCAGCGGGGAATCAAGCTGGAGTTTTCGCAGGCTGATGATGGCAAAGTAACCGGTACGTTAACCACACCGCGCAGCCAAACCACCATTACCAGCGTCGAATTCGATGCCGAAACAGGCGAGTTCACGCTAGAAGGCAAAAGCGACGTCCGCGAGGTTGTCCTCACGGGCACGCTTAAAGGGGACGAACTCAAAGGCACGATCGACATGGGCCGCTTTCAAATTGAGTTCGAAGCTACCCGCGACCAGGCGGTAGCACTGGAAACCACCTTTGTGTCTTTGATAGTGCCCGCCCAGGGACGGCTCCAGGACGACCCGGTCTCAGGCGTGTGGGAGGCCGAGTTTTTCGCTGAGGAAATCCCCGAGGGCCAAGGCAAATTCACGTTACATCTGAAACTCGAATCGGACGGCAGCGTGACGGGCATGGCCGCCTCGCAAATGGGCGAACTGGATGTCGAAGAAGGCAGCTTCAATCGCGAATCTGGAAAGATGCAGCTGTTTTTGGCCAACGAAGAGGGCATGGATGTTGAGATGAACGCCACCATCAAGGGCGACAAGTTGCAAGGCAAGATCGAAGCGGGCGGCGGAGAGTTCTCAGTCGAGTTTGAGGGCAATCGCACATCCACGTCGGTCCCCGAGCAAGAGTCGGCGCCCCGAGAACGGGCGGCACGGCCGGCGCGTCGCACAGAGCGTGGCAGTGGACAGCGGTCCGGTCGCCCAGCGGCCCGCCGC
>JBFILF010000373.1:0-5695 GCA_041599835.1 Pirellulaceae bacterium | reverse complement strand
ATATGCGTGGTCGACAGATCCAATGTCGCCACGGCGATGCGATCCTTGCGAGAGGAAAGATTCGTGCATTGCTTTAACTTGTCGAAAACAAATGACAGGACATCGGGTTTCCTGGTCGATTTTCCCAACCGCAATGGTTGGCCTTCGACCCGCAGCCGATACCGCCGCTGTCCGCGCCGCGCGGTCACGACAAAATTGCCTTCGTTACCCGGGCGAAGCACCAGGACATTTTTGGCTCGCGCAGCGGCCTTCTGAATCCACGGCTCGCTGTAGCGGCAATCCCGACCCTCATCCGCGTAATACAGCACACCCAAGGGCGTCGACGTCAACAGCCGGGCGCGGCGCAGGGCACGCAACACAAACAGCATCGAAACCAGCGGCGCTCGCGACGAACCGATCCCCTCGCCGCATAACCATTCCGGTTCACGGCGAAATGCCGGCGTGTTGACTTCAGGTTCGAGGGGCACGTCCAGATGGCCTATCAACAATGTGCCGCCGTCCAATCCCGCCTTGCTTTGCCAAGTCCACACGACGCGCTCGTCCGTCAGGTCGGCAACGGGTTTAAGACCCATGTCTCGCAATTCTTCGTCCAATTGCTTGAACGCTTCGTGCGTGCCAACCGGGTCCGACGTGCGGCTGCGAAGCATCACCCATTCCTTGAGTTGCTTTTCGATTCCGTCTCGTTGCGAACTGAGAAACCCAGCGATGCGGTCGTCAACGCCTGCTTTGCCGGACGTCAACTCGGGCGGGGACGGCATGCCGAAATATCGGGCGGCCGCCACTTCTACCAGCCGGTTCACCAAAGCGGCAAAATCCAACCCCACGGCGGCTGCGCCATGCGTGTAGGAACCATGCGCGCCGAGGCTGGGCAAGCTGTTGACTTCCAGGATGTACAGTTTGCCTTGATCATCAAGCCGCATGTCGACTCGGCAACAATCGTAGCAACCCAATACTTCAAACGCGCGTTTGGCGATTTCTTGAGCGCTGCAAGCGGTTTCGTTGTCCAGTTTGGCGGGACATTCAACTTGGATTTCACGCCCACTCTTATTCGTTTTGTCTTCGTATGTGTATATCTGCGGCCCCGCTTCGCCAAAAATGATTTCGGCTGGCGGAAAGGCCTCGGCCGGATGGTTTCCCAAAATACCGACATTGATTTCGCGACCGGCGATGAACTGTTCGACCAACACCGGCTGGGCAAACTCTTTGAAGATGACATTTGCCGCGTCGCGCAGCTCTTGCTCACTGTTACAAATCTTGATGCCAAATGAGACGGCTTCATTTTTTGGTTTGACAATCAACGGATATGCCAGCTCAGGCATTTCAAAATCCGGACCGTCCAGCACGGCAAAACCGGGAGTCGGCAGGCCGTGTTGCACAAAAATCATCTTGGAGACGACTTTGTCCAATGCCAGCGAGTGGGCTAGCGGGCCAGACCCGACGTACGGCAATCCGATCATCTCCAACATGCCCGGCACATGCGTATAACGCGCCTGGCCCTGAATGCCGTAGGACAAGTTAAACACCATGCCTGGCCGTTCGTGTTTCATTACCCGCGGCATGAATTCTTCCAGGCGGTCGATCAAATCCTTGTCGCCCTCAAACGCCTCGACTTGGTGCCCGGCTTTGCGCAACGCATCTCGAATGCGGGCAATGTTCTTCAGCCCGTATTTTTCTCGGTTGGGCAAGCCGAACAAATTGATCACGCGGCGGCTGACGCGGTTGTAAACGATGGCAACTTTCATAGGCGCTGGCACCAATTCGACGATCAGCCAACCGGCTGTGCCAGCCGGTCGCATTGCTGCAAAAAAAATTCGTTAGACTTAGTACGAAGTTTAATGAGCAGTGGCGGAGTCGTCGATGCCAGCGACCACGCCGGCCGCCGTCCTCCTGTTCCACAAAAACAACACAGCCTCGGATCTTTTTGAGAGTGAATCGAAATGCAGCCCCTGCAGTCACTGTTACGGACCTTCGTTGAACTGCATCCCGAAGACGCCGCGAGGGCTTTTGAAACCTTGGACGTCGCTGAGAAAAACCGGGTTTTTAAGACGTTGCCGACCCGTATTGCCGTGTCGCTGCTTGAACGGATCAGCCCGCACGCCGCAGCCCCGCTGATGCGCGGCGTCGAGCCGAGTCGGGCGGGAGAGCTGTTGAACGAGATATCTCCACGGTCGGCGTCGTCCATTTTGTTTCAGCTGGACGACGAGTGCCGCGAAGCGATTCTGGACACCTTGCCAGGCGCCAAAGCCCGGTCGCTCCGCGAGCTTGCCCGTTATCCGGGCGAAACTGCGGGGGCCTTTATGGAGCCCCGGGTCGTTTCGCTGTCGATCGACTTCACGGTCCAACAAGCCATTTCCGCCATCCGCAAAGCCCCGCGGGATGCGTTGCACTACTTGTATGTGACCCATCGCGACGGCAAATTGTCCGGCGTTTTGAACATGCGCGACTTGCTGCTGGCCGCTCCGCGCGATCCGATTGGGCCGCTGGTGCGACGGGACGTGATCAGTGTGCCGGACACGATGAACCAGGAAGAAGTCGTCCAATTGATGAGCGACCGCGGGTTTTTGGCCCTGCCTGTCGTGGATTTCGACGGTCGCTTGATTGGCGTGGTCAAGCATGCCGAAGCTCTGGAGGCGGGGCAGCAAGCGGCATTTGAGGATCTGCAAAGGATCGTGGGGGCCGGTGCCGACGAACGAGCCTTGTCGCCGGTGTCCATGGTCATTAGGTGCCGGTTGCCGTGGCTGTACGTCAACCTGGTCACGGCGTTCATGGCCGCGGCGGTTGTCGGTTTGTTCGAAGGCATTATTGCTCAGGTAGCCGCCTTGGCCGTTTTGTTGCCGGTGGTTGCCGGGCAAGGGGGCAATACCGGATCCCAATCGTTGGCCGTGGTGATGCGCGGTCTGGCGCTGCGGGAGATCATCCCCGGGGTCAAACGCCGAGTTATTTCTAAAGAAATGATCGGCGGTGTCATCAATGGCGTGGCGGTGGCGGCGGTAACGGCGGGCGCCGTGCTGGCCTGGCGATTGACGACTGGCGAATCCATGACGGCTGGATTGGGATTGTCGCTGGTGATTGGGCTGGCGATGATCGTCAACATGGCGGCCGCCGCGCTGGCCGGTGCTGTCATCCCGCTGATCCTGCAAGCGATCGGTCGCGACCCGGCCCAATCGGCAGCCATTTTCCTGACCACGGTTACCGACATCGTGGGTTTTGCCTCGTTCCTGGGTTTTGCCACGCTGTTTATGCCGATGATTGTTTGATCCCAAGCCGTGCCGTGGATTATTGATTGCCTTGCTGTTCGTCCGCGTCGGCTGTCGACCCGACATCTTTGCCGCGAACGGTCATCCGTATCACGCGCGGATCGATTCGATATAGCTGCAGATTGTAGGGCAGGCGAATGTTTCCTTCCGTGATCGGGATTTCCTGATAACCGGGGGAAATATCCGTCAGGTCGAGCGTGATTTTCAGACCGGCGGGATCCAGGAACCTGAAATTGCGTTCCAAGCCGGACAAGGTCACGCGAACTTCGTTCTTACGAATTTCTTCGTCCAGCAAGAACACGTCTTGAGGCAAGTTTCGGTATTCGACGGGAACGGCAAACGTTCGCTGGACGGTATTGGGGTCGTAGGCCAACACGAACCAGGCGACGACGGCGATGGCCAGCGCCAGGATTTTAAGTCGTCCGTGCTGGATCAAAAACCGTTTCCAAAACGGCTGGGTCACCGCGGGAAAAGCCGTCGTCAAAAATCTGTCCAGAAACTTTTTGAGATTGGCGGCCGTGGCCATTTTTCGCAGCTTGCCTGCCTCGGCAACGCTGACCACTCCTCGTTCTTCGGAAACCACAATGGTAAGTGCGTCAGAACGTTCAGAGAGTCCCAATGCGGCGCTGTGCCGCGTGCCACGTCCGGCGATTTGCTCTGTGTTCTTGGAAATCGGCAGGTGGGCGGCGAATTGAGCGATGCGACCTTGTTCAATGATCACCGCGCCGTCGTGTCCCGGCGTGTCGGTATCGAAAATGCTGTACAACAGCGGCTTGCTGAATTTGCCGCCCAAGGCAACTCCACCGTTTATGTGTCGATCGAGCGGCTCGTTTCCTTTGATGACAATTAACGCTCCGGTTTTTGACGAGGCCAGGTTGAAGACAGCTTCCACTAATTCGTCCACGGCCAGCGGCACGGCGTCATTTTGCCGAAAAGGCACAGTCCTCAGCGACGAAAGCCGCTCGAACAAGCGACGAAGGTCCTCCTGAAACACCACCACCAGGACAAACAACAGAATCGCAAACGTGGTGTGAAACGCCAACGAAGTGAGGTACATGTCCAGGCCGCGGGCCAGGAAATAGACGACTGCCAGCGCCGCGACGCCGATCAACATGCCGCGGGAGGCGGTCCGTTGGAACCACAACAGACTGGCATACAAAAACACCGAGACAATCAGTATGTCAACCGCGTCCACGACGCGAAACGTGCGCGATAGCTCGTCTAAGAATGACAGAATTGTGTCGACCATAACCGTCAATATTGTGTCGAACGCGGGATTCAAACTTTTTTCCGCTTATTTTACCCATCCGTCAACTGGAAAACGCCGGGGCCGGAAACCCGCGGGGACGGCATTCGGGGTTCGCCGCTGTCCTGCCGTAGCGATTATTCCAGTTGCAGCAAATGGCGGCCCGGTTTGGCAGCAAAAACATCAAAAGACGGCAGTACCACCCGCGATCAGTGGCATATCTTTGCACAGGAATACCTCAAATCTCATCCGTGCGGAGATGCCAATGTCGACGACGCAAACTGAGTCACACGCCGGTTTTCACGGCAAACCCAATTACTGGGTCGCCTGGGAAATTTGCTGCAACGTCGTCCTTGCCTTGTACTTTTTTCAGTTCGTGCTGATTAATGGCGCCTGCTTGATGACGGCGTTTCGCATTAGCACGCTGCTGCTGCTGCTGAAAGTATCGTCGGACACGATTTTTCATTTGTTTCGCAAGCCGGCCAAAGAAATCTCGCTGAACATTTACCACTGGGCGATTGGGATTGTCGGCGCTTTCACCAATTTCTTTTACCGTTCCGTGGAAGGCGATGATCTGTGGATCGGGACTGGCATTCAAATCGTGGGCATTGCGCTGCAGGTGTTTGCCATGTTGTCGTTGAACCGCAGCATCGGATTTGTGGCTGCCAATCGCGGCATCAAAACCAACGGCATGTATCGCTTTGTCCGACATCCTTTATATTTCGCTTACATCGTCGCGTTTTTCGGATACCTGTTGAACCACTTCACGCTGAACAACCAGATCGTGTTCGCGTTCATGGTTTATTGCTTGTATTTGCGAACTCATTGCGAAGAAGAAATCTTGAGCAAGGATCCGGAATATTGCGAATACAAAAGTCGCGTCAAGTATCGGATTATCCCGTACGTACTGTAGGCTAGATGTTCGGGCCGCTTCGCGACTGGGGTCGGCGCAACAACAACTTGCCGTGACCGGGTCGCTCGGCTATGGATCCGTCTTGGTAGACGATTCGGCCGCGCCGTATCGTGTGAGTTGGCCAACCGGTGACGGTGGTCCCGTCGTAAATCGAGTAACCTGCCTTGGAATATCCCTGGCTGCCGTCGACCACGCGCGCGGCGGATGTGTCCCATACGACCAGATCGGCATCGGACCCCACCGCGATTTCGCCTTTTTGCGGATATAAACCGAACAGCT
>JBFILF010000372.1:0-5716 GCA_041599835.1 Pirellulaceae bacterium | reverse complement strand
AGTTTGTCGCAGTTCAAGGACACGGTTGCGGCGCATCACGTGAAGGCGATCGAAATCAAAATCTCCCAAGGCGCTAAACCGGGCCGCGGCGGCGTATTGCCGGCCAAAAAGATATCTCCCGAAATCGCCAAGATCCGCGGCATTCCGATGGGCCGCGACTGTGTCAGCCCCGCCGCGCACTCCGCCTTTCGCGACGTGGACAGCATGTTGGATTTTGTCGAGCGACTAGCCGATGAAACGGGA
This sequence comes from Pirellulaceae bacterium, assembly GCA_041599835.1. Lineage (GTDB taxonomy): Bacteria > Planctomycetota > Planctomycetia > Pirellulales > Pirellulaceae > CAJQPP01. The sequence continues at coordinate 5,473 of JBFILF010000372.1, read as the reverse complement.
CTGCCGATCGGCATCAAATCGGCGGTGGGCCAAATGGATTTCTGGCACGAGTTATCACGGCTGATGCAGGACTCAGATCGCGGAGTCGATTACATCGCAATTGACGGCGGCGAAGGCGGCACGGGCGCAGCGCCGTTGGTGTTTAGCGATCACGTCGCGCTCCCGTTCAAAATTGGTTTTAGCCGGGTGTTCCACGTCTTTTTTGAAGCGGGCTTGGCCGACCACATCTCGTTTATGGGCGCCGGCAAGTTGGGTTTTCCCCAGACGGCAATGTTTAGTTTCGCCATGGGGATCGACATGATTTCGGTGGCGCGCGAGGCCATGATGGCGATCGGCTGCATTCAAGCGCAACGATGCCATACCGATCACTGCCCCACCGGCGTCGCCACTCAGAATCGCTGGCTAGTACGTGGTCTGGATGCTACGCACAAAGCCAGTCGCATGGCCAATTACATCATCACCTTGCGAAAGGAAATCTTGCAGCTATGTCGGGCTTGTGGCGTCGATCACCCGTCCAAAATCACTCGGGACCACTTCGAAATCCTGCACCAGGATTTTCGATCCAGCACAATCGCCGAGTGTTTTGCAACGAAGGCCGCAAGGTGAGCAATATAGGCCCGACGGGTTTCTATGTTGTTAGTTGCTGACACTGGCTGCATCAATTTGCGGCAGGCGGCCCGCCGGATGCATGGACAACGGACGACGATGCCTGGTGGATTTAGGAGGAGAATTCCCAAGCAGACCCGGTTGCAATTGCCTCCGGTGCCTCCAGCCGAGACGTTTTTGAATGACCATACCGGCATCATTTTGGGTCGCTATCAGGCCGACATGAAACAGGGCAAACCACTGCAGGCATTTGTCGACCCAATTGGTCGACCCAATTGATGGCGTGGCCGAACGATTGATTTCGGCATTGCCAGCCTCCGCCGAACAACAAAACGAGCTGGCCAATCACGTGTTGATATACCATCCGCGGCCGATTTGAGTCGCTGGCCACCTCTGAGGACCGCGACACGACAGCTATTCCCGGTGAGGACGTGTCGACTTTATGCTCATTTGCCGAGCGCTATGGCGCGCTCGAGTACCCACAGATTGACCGGCTGATGGAAATTGAGCCAACCAGGCGTGGTTTCATATTTTTTGACGAATCGAAAACCAGCTTTGGGTAAGGTTCGGTTGGGCGCTTCATTGAGAGCGTAAGGCTCGCAATACAATCGCCGCAACTGAAAAAGCCGGAAAAATTCCTGGACCGACTGCTGCACGTAATGCGCGGCATGTCCGGATCGGCGATGTTCGGGTCGCCAGATATGCAGGTGCATGAACGCCTGTTGGCCAAACGAGATCTTATTGATGTTGGAATGACCGATCGGCAACCGGTCCGCCTCCCACACCAGATAAAAAAACCGCTTTCGTTCCAGCGGGCGCGAGAATTCGTCGTTCAGGCGATTTATCCAGTCGTTGCGCTCCGGCAATTTTGACGGTTCGACACCAAGCTGGTTGAGGAATTCGAGGTCAGCCTGCAGGAAATAATCGACGATGGCCGGCGCTTCGGCCGGCTCCATTGGTCTGACGGTTCGAAGCATGGGTGGATCGACTCGTGGTTTGCCGCCTTTATGCCCGGTTGCAAAACCAGATGGTCGGCTGGCCTTGCACGCCCGCTTCGCTCATGACCTCTTTCAACCGCTGGCTGCCGGCAAACGCCTTGGCGGAGTCCATCGAATCAAAATGATGATAAACGGTCACGTCGTTCGGATTTCCATCGGCCTGGTAAACGCCGTCACCGGTGACACCCAATGTTTTTCGTTCGGCGTCGAAATTGTCATAGGCTCGTTTCCAATGGTCAAAGTCTGCAACGTCGTGTCGTACAAACAGGGTCGCCATGTGATTCTCCCGATTGAATGAGCTAATTTTCTAATCGCACCGCATCGTGTGGCAAGCATTATAAATATGGCGCAACACGTGCGCCAATTAAGAAGATCCATGCGCCGAATGCCTCCACGGGTCGGCTTCGCTTGCGGCAATCCATCATCTAGCTGGCGCGACAAGAACGAGATGGGCACCGACTACATTTATGCCTTTTCCACCATGCGCAACTGGGCTTTTGCTTGGGCGATGGCGCGAACCCGCAACGCGATCTCGGCCGGTGTTTCCGGCCGTTGATTCTCGGCCAGTCGCAGCCGTTCGCGAATTTCGCCGGCCTCCAATTCGTCAAAGGCCAACACGCGGCCGGTCAATACAGAAACCACGTTGTCGGCAATCTGGGTGAATCCCCCATCGACGTAATACTTGTCGGTTTGGTTGCCGACGCGGACCCGCATTTCACCAAACCCCAACCGGCCAACCATCGGCGAGTGCCCGGTAAGCACACCGATTTCTCCGTCGACCAGTGGCAACACCAGGAAGTCGGCCATCATGTCGAGCGCCGTCTTTTCGGGTGTAACGATGACAACTTGAACGTCGGACATAAGCTGTGTTTTTATCGTTTGTTTTGGTTAAACGCTGGCCGCCATTTTCTTGGCCTGTTCCTCGGCTTGTTCGATGGGGCCCACGTACATAAAGGCCTGTTCCGGCAAGTGATCCCATTTGCCGTCGCAGATTTCTTCGAAGCTGCGAATGGTATTTTCCAGCGACGTAATCTCGCCCGGTTTGCCGGTAAACACCTCGGCCACCAGGAACGGCTGAGACAAGAAGCGTTCGATTCGGCGGGCGCGATGCACCACCAACTTGTCCTCTTCGCTCAACTCGTCGACACCGAGGATGGCGATGATGTCCTGCAATTCGCGATAACGCTGCAGCGTGGTCTGCACGCGGCGAGCGATCGCGTAATGTCGTTCGCCCACATACTGTGGGTCGAGAATCCGGCTGGATGACGCCAGCGGATCGATCGCCGGATAGATGCCTTTTTCCGAGATGGATCGTTCCAGATAAATGAACGCGTCCAACTGGCCAAAGGCGGTGGCCGGCGCCGGATCGGTCGGATCGTCGGCCGGGACGTACACGGCCTGCACCGACGTGATCGCGCCCTTGTTGGTTGAAGCGATCCGTTCCTGCAAGGCACCCATCTCGGTGGCCAACGTGGGCTGGTAACCCACGGCGGAGGGCATGCGACCCAGCAGGGCGGACACTTCGGACCCGGCTTGGGAGAATCGGAAAATGTTGTCGACAAACAACAAAGTGTCTTTACCGGTTTGATCGCGAAAGTACTCGGCCATCGTCAGGGCCGACAGGGCCACCCGCAGACGCGAACCCGGCGGTTCGTTCATCTGTCCGAACACCATGCAGGTCTGTTCGATCACGCTCCGCCCGGTATCCCCGATTTTGGCTTCTTGCATTTCCAGCCACAGGTCGGTGCCCTCGCGCGTTCGCTCGCCCACTCCGGCAAACACAGAGTATCCACCGTGTGAACTGGCGATTCGCGCAATCAGCTCGGTAAGGATCACCGTTTTGCCCAACCCGGCGCCGCCGAACAAACCGGCTTTACCACCGCGAACGAAGGGCGTGAGCAGGTCGATGACTTTAATTCCCGTTTCGAACAATTCGGTGCTGGTCGACAGCTCTTCGACTTTCGGGGCAGGGCGGTGGATCGCACGGCGTTCGGTGGCGGTGACGTCACCGAGTCCGTCGATCGGTTGTCCCAGCAGATTGAACACCCGGCCCAAGGTGGCCTCACCCACCGGGACGGACACCGGCCCGCCGGTGTCCCGGCACTCTTGACCCCGCACCACGCCATCGGTGCTGCCCAGTGCCACGCAACGGACGCGCCCGCCCCCCAGGTGTTTGGAAATCTCGCCGGTCAACGTGCGCTGACTGTCGCCTTCCTTGACTTGTATTGTCACGGCATTGTAGATCTCCGGCAGCCGCGTTTCAGAGAACTCGGCGTCAAAGGTAGATCCGATAACTTGTGTTACGTGCCCTACGTTTTTGTCTGCCATTTTTTTGTCTTATCGTTTGAACTAAATAAATTGACGTATTGCGTGATTATCCTTCCAGCGCCTCGACGCCGCCGATAACTTCCATGATTTCGCTGGTAATTTGCGATTGACGCGCACGGTTGTAGGTCATGGACAGTGTCCGAATCATCTCGTTGGCGTTTTCGGTGGCGCTCTTCATGGCGACCATCCGCGCGATTTGCTCGCTGACTGCCGCATCCAGAAAACACTTGAACAATTTGACTTTGAAGCTGGTCGGCACGACTTCTTCCAGAATGCTGGCCGCCGACGGAACGAACTCGTAAATCGACTCGGACTTTTTGTCTTGGGTTTCGTCGATGGTGGTTTCGGTCAGCGTTCCCATCGGCAACAGGGTTTCAACGATGGCGGATTGCTTGGAAATGGAATGAAATTGCGTGTAAACAACATCCAGTCGATCGAGCGTACCGGCGACATATTTTTCCAGGTAGGCGTTGGCGATTTTTTCAACTTCGTCGTACGCCGGCTGGTCATCGAACTGGGTAAATTTCTGGTTGACGGCGAGATCGCGAAATTTGAAACCGGAGATGCCCCGTTTTCCGGAAACATCCAGTTCGGTGCCGGCGGTTTGCTGCAACAATTCCTGGTAATGTTTGCTGCCCAGCCGGATCAGATTTCCGTTATAACCGCCGCACAGTCCGCGATTTGCTGTGATGACCAGTAACGTCGCCGCCTGGGTTTCGGCGTGTTCCTCCAGCAGCGGATGGGACACTTCCAGACCTGCGTTGGCCAGGTCCGCCACGACTTGAGTGATCCGGTCGGTATAAGCAGTGGCGGCCGTGGCGCGGTCCATGGCCTTTTTAAATCGCGCCGTGGCGATCAATTCCATCGTTCGCGTGATCTTTTTGATGTTGCGAATCGACTTGCGACGTTTATCGAGTGCTCTTGCGTTGGCCATCAGTCAGGCGGTGTTCCAGTCGTGCCGTTGCTTATTTGCAGGCGCGGGCAGCGGCGAATCAGGATTAACGAAATGACGTGTTGAATGAGTTATTAAATTCTTCGATCACTTCCCGCACGGCTTTGGTCGTGGCGTGGTCGGGTTTTTTCATGGCGTCGCCATCATTTTTTTCGGCATCCAGCAATTGCCACACATCCGATTTTTTGTCGTGGATGAACCGCAGGAATTCTTCTTCCCAGCGACCGACTTGTTCGACGGGGACTTTGTCCAGGAATCCGGCGGTGCCGGCATAGATCACCATGATCTGATCGGCGACGTGCAACGGTTTGTACTGCCCCTGTTTGAGCAACTCGACCATCCGGTAGCCGCGATCCAGTCGCGATTGGGTGGCCGCATCCAAGTCGGTACCCAGTTGCGCGAAGGCTTCCAGTTCGCGGAACGACGCCAGGTCCAATCGCAGGCCGCCGGCCACGTTTTTCATCGCCTTGACTTGGGCCGCCCCACCGACGCGCGAGACAGATATCCCGGCATTCATCGCCGGCCGCACCCCTTTGAAGAACAAGTCCGGCTGAACATAAATCTGCCCGTCCGTAATCGAGATCACGTT
>JBFILF010000371.1:0-5767 GCA_041599835.1 Pirellulaceae bacterium | reverse complement strand
GCAAGAACTCCATCCTGTTGTGGACACTGCAGACTCATTTTCCAATGCGCCGAAATTTACCAGCTTGATGAACGATCCTTTGATGCAACATGTCGCGTTTGTGCGCCTCAAAAACCCGCAGCAATCCCGAGCATTTCTGAACACGGTGCAGACAAACTTTTCATCAAACAACGTCAGAGGACAGCTTAACCAGTTTCGGGCATGAAGCTTGGCATGACGATGCCATCAATCACCGGTATTTTTCCGTAGCATTGCGCGAAGTGGATCTCGCAATTTCGCGCACCCCATGTATAAGCTTCTGAGACGAGTTGCGCACGGTGCGCGGGAATCAAAAACACCGGCGTCAGCCCACGACGGAAATCCAACTCAGCCAACACTAATGCGATAGCAATTGCGTCTGATTTCATGATGCCGGGACCGAGCATGGTCGATCCAGGATGTGCAATCGAAACCAGAAAGCCTTCGATGCCTTGGCCGCGATCAAATACCGAACAGTGCCAATACCCTGCTCGATTCTCCAGGAAATGTCGAAAATCTTTATCGCGACGAATGCCGGCAACGGACATCTCAAGTGCAACCATGGCGGCAACGTCGGATGGTTGCGCGTCGCGCACGTACTGCCGATTTTCGTTGTTGATCGCGATGCCTTGCTCCGGTACCGGCAATAACATGTCTTGAAATGTCATGTAGGGGACGAAACCGGCGCGGGTATACAACGAATAGGAATCGAGATTGTGAGCGCTGGAAACCAGACGCACGTCCTTGTGCAATTGTTCCGCTTCGCTGATAACAAAGTTCAACAATTGGACGGCCACGCCCTGGCCCATAAAACGCGGGTGCACGTTCATGATCCCCAGCGACACGTGAGTTTCGCGTGGATGATAAAAACAGGAACCCATGATGGTGCCTGTGCCATCGTTGGCCACCACACAACAGCCCGGGTCGAGTTCTTCGTAGACTTCGCAGAATAAACGCGTTGATTTCGGGCCGGCGGGAAAAATTGGGGGCCGGCCGCGACTTTCATACCAATGGTTGGTCGATTGGCAGATCAGTGCCGCGACCTGATCCCACTCGTCGGTTCGCATCGAACGCAATTTGATTTGATGCATTATTTGACTCCTGGTCCGAGATAGACTCTCACGAGATTTGATTTCGGTCCGCGTTCATATCGTGGGAGTTCGGCAGTCAAATTCTGAGACTTTGGGCTCTCGTAACTCGCCCAGAGTTTGGAACGACCGGCCAACCAAACGATTTCAGTTCTGGCGGCTTCGATGGCCGCATCCGTAACCGATCGCACCGAGCCTACGAGGCCAGATTCGGAAATGCCGCAGACAAATCCAGTGTGTCGCCGGTTTCCTGTTGCAATTGCCGAAACGTCTCAAACAGCTTCCGAATCACGGGCTGATACTTCGGGTCGTTCGCCAGGTCGGTCATTTCGTGCGGATCCGATGCCACGTGAAACAGGCGGACCTTGGGGACGTTTGGATAAAGAATCAATTTGTAGCCATCATCCACCACCATCCGCTGCTGCTTGGTGTAGGCACCATAAATCGCGTCGTAATGCGGACCACCCCGTTCTTTTAACAACGGTAATAGGCTTTTGAATTGCACGTGGTCCGGACGATCAACGGCGGCCAACTGCAGCGTCGTCGGCATCACGTCTTGCAAATAAATCGGCGTGTCGATCTGTTCGCCTTGTCCGACGCTGGGTGCGACGACGATGAACGGTACGCGGACGCTGTGTTCGTACATGTTTTGTTTGCCGAGCAATCCATGATGTCCCACGGCCAGACCGTGATCAGCCGTAAAGAAGATCCAGGTATTGTCTTGTTTGCCGGTGGCCTGCAAGGCGTCCAGGATACGGCCGATCTGCGTATCCATGTGCGAAATGATGGCGTAGTATTCCTGGCGGTTGACTTTGACAGCATATTCGCTTCGCGGAAAAGGCGCCAAGCGCTCGTCGCGCAGATTCTCGCCGCATCCGATCGCGTCTTTGTAGGGATACTCTGCCTGAAAACTTAACGGCAATCGGATGCGATCCAACGGGTACCGGTCAATGTATTCTTTCGGCGATTGCCGTGGATCGTGCGGTGCGTTGAATGCCACATACATGAAGAATGGCTGGTCTCGCTGAGCCGCCTGGTCCAGAAAATCCACCGCGTCATCGGCCACAACTTCGCTCCAATGCTTGCCGCCCTTCCAAAAACCGCCAAAGCTCGGGTCAAATGGGCTCCACTTGTCCGGCTGACCTTCGATCGGTCGCAGGTAGCCTTCCTTTGTTTGATTTGGCATTCCGCCCCGAATGTTGCGCGCGTGGTCGAATGCCCGCGACGCGTCGGCTTTGACGTGCCATTTGCCGGTGAAATACGATTCGTACCCGGCCCCCCGCATATACTCAGTCCAGAATCTGCCGGCGGCACGTTCCGAATCAGCCGAGTCGTATACTGCGCGGGCGTGCCACAGGTATCGGCCGGTCAACAGCATGCAGCGGCTGGCCACGCACACGGCGCCACCCCACGCGCCCATGTTGTAAGCCCGCGTGAACGTCGTTCCGCTGCGCGTTAATCGATCGAGATTTGGCGTGTCGATGTCGGTGTGACCCAGTGCCCCGACGGCTTCATAGGCGTGGTCGTCCGCGAAAATAAACAGGATGTTGGGTGGCTTTTCATCAAATCCCCAACCGAAGGACGACGGAAGCGCCAGCCCGACAAACAGACAGAGCTGCCAAAATAATCTTTCAAACATGAATCGTTTCCAAATACTGGACGGTTTTGATTGAGTCGGCTCGGTTGCCACGGGTGCCCACGGCTCAACCGTATTTTTCAAATGCATCTTTGGCCTTGATGCGAGGCGCCTTGATGCGCCCGCCGGAATGTCGCGTCCCGTCGGGGTCGATGTACACGCGCCCGCCGCCCTTTTTGTCAGGGTCCAAGTTAAGGACGTGAATATTGAAGATAAACGCCGTGTCGCTGGTTGCTTTAAACCAGTGCACGTTGTCTTTGTGATCAGAAATCGTGGAATACTGTCCGACGGAGAATGTCCGATCGATCGTCGGTTGAATAATCATATGATTGTCAGAGGTGTCTTCCAGCCGATCGTAATGCCGGCCGTGAAAGTCGCCTTGTAGTACGAGAAAAGCCGTCGCCATGTTGTCGTGCCCGTGCGGCACAACCGACCGGTGTTTTTGCAGTGCAAAAATCTGATGTCCGAACACGAGATGCGTCGGCAATCCTTCGACTTGAGGAAATTGCCTGCGAATCGCCCGTTCGCCTTTTTTGCGAAACTCCAAGTCTGCGGTTAATTTCTCGAAGTCGGTGAACTTGAGCAAGTCGGGCAGATTGACTTGTTCCATTAATGCTTCGACTTTCGATTGCCACTGGGTTTGTTTGATTTTCGTTTTTCTCAAATCCTCGCTTAGTTCGTTAAGGTCATTCAGCCATTTGCCGGTGACATGTTGTATTTCCTGTCCAAAGGCGTCGCTGACGAATAGCGTTTCCAATAGTGAAAACGTCAACAGCGAGCCCAGCGTGGCGTGATGGAACGTTCGTCGAGAGACTGTGGCGTTTTCCATGATCGAATTCCACAATTTTGTGCCGAGGGTTTATTGCTCAAATCCAGATATCTTCGTTTTTCAAATTGCCGGTCAAGCGCCGCCGATATACGTGGGCTTGGGGATCAATCAGCTCACCGGCCAGATCGCGTTTCATAAATAAACCGGCCGGTTGCGGCGATTCTTCCCAATCGTGCGGCAAAAACGCCTGCAGTCCATCCAGCTGGCCGTACAATTCGTGGTCGAACTTGGCAGTACCATGCACTTGGCCGTCGTGAATGTGAACGGTCGGGAAAAACAGCTTGCCTCGCATCGCGGTTGGGAATTCGAAGGCCATCGGATGAATCTTGTTTGCTCCCTGTTTCAGTTTGAATACCGCGAAACCATATTCCGCATATTGTGGTAATTGGTCCCACGTCTCAGCTGGCAGACGAAAACGCGCATCCAGTCGTTGAAAGTCGTCAGTCGAGGGAACAAATGATGCTTCAAAACTGCCGACCTGAACGACTTCCAATTTCTTTTTCGAATCCGTCTGCGATCTTAAGGCGCGGCCGCCGGTCGCTGGCGGCCGGGGAAAACCCGCGCGCAAGTCGTTAAAGAATCTTGGGTAGTTTTCCAGGTTGATAAACCGCACCGCATCATCGGGCGAGTCTGGCGGAACCGGAATGGGCAGGATCATCGCCAGGTCCTCGGAAGCCCGGATCGTCATGCTGTACACAAGGTATTGTCGGTCCTGATCGCCCTTTCGCCTGGCAAATATCAGCGTATCCGAGACGCTTTCCACATCCCGCGAAAAACAACACATAAGATTCTGTCCTCATTTGGTTTGCGAAGCGGAGCATCATTTTATCCGATCACGACGAGCTCATGCCATCGGGCATCACCGCTTGATGGCGCGACGCTGATTCCACGTTGAATCGTTCCGCCAGCGCCGATTAAAACACGCCAGGTTCCAGATGTAGGGATCGTATCGGTAACGGACGCTGGAATCCGTCTCTACCAGGCAACACAGAGGGAAGCGAACAGGGAACCGCGGAGGGCGCCCTAGATTTTCCGGGACGACAAAGTCTTATTTGCGAGATGGGAATGAAGTCGAATCGAAGAAAAAAATACGTTGTCGACGGCGGGCTGCAGTTTTCGCTGGCCCGACGATTGCTGGTTTACTGGTGTGCCACCTGGTTGATCGTTTTTGCACTGCCCATTTGTACGCGGCTGTTCTTCACTTCGCTACCGTTTGACCAACTGGCCAGCAAATTGCTGGCGGATCTGTGGTTTCCCATGCTGATGTCAGTCATGTTATTGCCAATTGTGGCGTGGGAAAGTTTGCGATTCAGCAACAAGATTGCCGGTCCGGTGCATCGGGTCCGTCGCACTTTGCAGAACCTGGCCGAACAGCAACCGGTTGCACCGATTCGGTTGCGCAAAGGTGATTTTTGCCATGAATTAGCTCAAGACGTCAACCGCGTGATCAGCCGATATTCCGTGCCGGACAAACCAAGCAAGGTCGACGACCAAGAGCAGAACGAAGTTGCGGTAACGACGTTGCAGTAACCGCAATTCCCGAAACACGAAAACATGGGTGGGCGAATGAGCGAAAAATTCCGTCAAAAAGTCTGGCAATTCCTGGTCCGCGAGGACGGTCCCACAGTTGTCGAGTACGCCATCCTGCTGGCGCTGCTGGTCGGTATGATGATGGCCGCCATCATGTATGTCGGCGAACAAGCGCAGGGCGTCTCCAACGACGTCGTCACCGGCATGGACAACGCGCTCAACACACATCGCAGCCTGCCTTAGGCGGTATCTGTTTCTCCCATTGCGCGGAGTTGGAAGCTTGTATTGTGTCGTTGTTTTGCGACAATGGCCATCTTATTACCGCACGTTCGCTTCAACACGTGAGGATGGCAGGTCAATCACCATGGTGATTTTCTCAGAGACAAGCTGAGAACCTGATCCTCGCGAAGGTACTTTCCAAAATCACGGGAACCGTTGCTGTATTTCTGCGTTCAGTGTTGTGTTGTGTTCAGTCGCGTTCGGATTCTGGAACGATTGGGAGAATTTAAATTGAACGGCTTTATAATGGTCTCATCCATTGCAATGGCTTTTTTGTTGTCGACCGGGGCAGTCACTGCTCAAGAAGACCGCAACGATTACGTTTCTGACGCCAGTTTTTTGATTGGAACCTACCAGCCGGCACCATCGGATCACTCGCCAGAGTCG
>JBFILF010000370.1:0-5793 GCA_041599835.1 Pirellulaceae bacterium | reverse complement strand
GCCGCAACGTGCCATGTTTGGATTGCGTGGGAACGATTGAATACATGGTTGGACGATGGGCGATGACGTCGCGCAGTTCCGCCAGTTCCGACTTTCTGGTGGCAATTCGTTGTTTGAGTAATTCGAATTTTTGGCGGTCCGCGTTCAACGAACTTTTCGCCACTTCGACGTCCTCATCCAATTGTTGCCACTGCTGTTTCAGTTGATGGGCGACTTCTCGCAGATTCCGCAGCTCTTGCTCGAGGTGGCTGCGCCGCAATCTTTCTTCTTCCAATCGATGCTTGACGGCGGGCCGAAACTGCGACAGGCCCTCAATCCGTAAATTCTCGGTTTCCAGTTGGAACGTCAGCTGGTGCACCTGCTTTTGCAGTTTTTGCTGTTCCCGCTGTTTGGCCCGCCGGGCCTTTGTATCGGCACTCTTGACGGCAAAGACCAATAACAGAATCAGCACGCCCATCGTGCAAACCAGGACAGCCAGAAATGGAAACAGCGAAACGGCCGGGCTGTCTCGCCACCGTCGTCTGAGTTTCATGCAGCCCGTTCCGAAGGAGTTGCCAAAGTTCGCCCAGCCGTCTGTGGATGCTGGCGATTCAAATCGGTTAGACGGAATTCCAGGATTCGGATCGCCGTGGAAAGTTGCTCAGTGGCATTGGCGAAATCGGAGGTGTCAGGCAACGACTTGATGTAATCCGCGAGCACTTGCTTCGTTTCGGATATATCGCCGACGTGGTTGACCAGCTTGTTCATTTGTTTGGCGTGTTCCACCAATTGCTCCTGATGGCCGCACAACAAGCGGGCGTTTTCCGACAGCGTGACTTGCCATTGTTCCCAGCGGCGCGACACCGCTTCGTCGGACCGTTGAATCGACGTCGTCACACTGGACTGCAAATTCCCGGTCGATTCATTCAGCGCGTCTCGCAAGTTGCCGCCCACCACTTCCTGGGCCGACTTGACCGACTCAACCCAAGCCGTCTCGGCGGCCTTGATGTTTTTCCGCCACAACTTGATCTGACGATCGACCAAACCTTCGACTGATTCCAATAACTGGGAGCCAATTGCCTCGACGGTTTGCACGTAGGAATCCTTGAGCTGATTGTTAATCACCCAGTGATGGCTTAATTCCTCGCGCGCCCGCGCGTCGACGTGTGCCAACAATCCGGTTTCGATTCGATCGATGCCGAACATGGTAAACATCAAGATGATGGCAAACGTCAGCGCAATCGCCGTCGTGTCAAATGCCACATACAGACTAGTCCGCAATCCGCCCATCATTTCCTGGAAATTGTTGTCTTCACCCACGTCGATACCGCCCAGCGCTTCGGAAATGCCAAGCACGGTGCCCAGGAAACCGAGCATGGGAATCGCCCAGATCATGATCCTGGCGAACGCGTAACGATCGTGTTTTTCCTCGACGTCTAGTTCGGCCGCGTATTTCAATTCCTCATCCAACCCATCGGCACACCCGTTGCGATCGATAAATTTGAGCGCCGTCATGATCCGCCGCCACAAATAACCCTGGTGAAGCCGCTGGTCCAGTTGGCTGAGATGCGTCCGCAATTGCCCATTCGACGGCGTTGCCGTTGCCGCGGCGTCGGTCGACGACTCAGCCGGCTGGGGCGGCTGCAACGTCACGCGACCAAGCCACCGGTACTGCCGCAGCACATCGCGGCAGATCAACAACAACGAAGACAGCGCAATTAAAAACAACGCCGTCGTGACTTTGGATACTGCATGACCGGCCAGGTATCGACGCACCATTTCATTGTCGATCACCTGATGGTTGATCAGCGTGTAAAGCAAAACAAACGCGGCCAAACCCAAAGTGATCGGAATCACGACGTTCAGTGGCAACGTCGCCCGGGCCCGTGTTGACTTGGTTGACATGTGACTTCAGGGGTTTGAGGTAATCGAAACTATCCGGCCTTCGCCGCGACTGGTCGCGGCGGCACGAGCCGGCAGTGGAATCCGGAATACTCGACCAAAAAATGTGTGAATTTTCCGAACGACTACTCGCAGCACACGGTCCGCGGAGAACGCCAGCCGAAAACTGAAAGTATTCGGTAAAATCGGCAAAATCGCGTCATTTGGATTAGTGATTCAACGAAGAAGAGGCCAATCGAGTTCGCGCCATACCGGCAGTATTTTGAGAACATTGAATTTGCCAGGATTGACGAAAGAATATTCCCGCTGCGCGCCGATATTTGAACGTGTTGACCTGATCAACACATGGGAAATTGCATCTGCATTGCAGTATTCCCAGGGGGGGACTAGTCCGGAATCAGCCACTTCGGCTTTCCGGGCTTATTTTTTGCGCGCATCAAAAAACTAGCACCCCAGCGATAGCAAGGTTGCTTGCAAGATGGTTCGCCCGATTCTCTAATCGATGTCCGACCATCTCGATGACCGACCATCCCGTAACCTTCCACCGCCAGGTGTGATCGCGATTGGCCACGCTAGTTGATTATCTGCGTTTGATGCGGTCATCGAATGTCTTGACCGCCGTGTCCAACATCCTGATGGGGTTTTTGTTGGCAGCGGGTTCCTGGCAACCAGCCTGGGCGTTGCTGCTGCTGATTGGAGCCTCGGTGGCCTTGTATTGCTCGGGCATGGTGCTCAACGACGTGTTTGACCTGGAACGCGACCGGCAACTCCAGCCACAACGTCCGCTACCCAGCGGTCGCATTGAATTGTGGCGGGCGGTTAGTTTAGGCGCCGGATTAATGCTGACCGGCATCTTGCTGGCGTTTGTTGTCACGCTATTGGCGCCGCAGCCGGAGCGCGGCGTCAACTTTGGCCAAAGCGGACTGGTGGCACTCGGATTGGCCGCTTGTATTCTGGCCTATGACGGAGGCGGCAAAAACTTGCCATTCGGCCCGCTGTTGATGGGCGGCTGCCGCACGTTAAATGTGTTGCTCGGCTGCTCGATCGGCGCAGCTCCAAAGTACGCTGTTCTGGGATTTGAGCCGATTCAGTGGCTGGTGGCGATGGCGATCGGCGTCTACGTGGCCGGGATCACCTGGTTTGCTCGGCATGAACATGAATCCAGCCGACGATGGAATTTGACATGGTCCGCGCTGGTGATGCTGGCCGGTATCGGGATCCTTGGTCTTCAGATTCCCGAGTTGACGATGCGTCACAGGGCAGAGGCCGCGGTCAATCCGTCGAGTGTGGCCATTAGTATCGTTTTGTTGGTAATGCTGATTTTACCTGTGCTACGACGGATTGTGATTGCCGTGCGCCGCCCGGATTCGGCGCATGTCAAACGAGCCGTTGTTGTCAGCTTGCTGACATTGATTATGATCGATGCAGCGATTTGCTATTTCCTCGCGATGGACCAGCCCACGTATTTTGTGACCGTCGCGGTGCTGGTCGTTCCGACCTATTGGCTGGGTCGGTGGATCCGTCCAACCTGATGAGGCCACGGGTGTACCTCGGATACAACACTAACGGACTTGCGTTTCACAATCCGATCGAAGCAATTGAGTTGCTGGCCGAAATCGGTTACTCGGCAGTGGCGATTACGGTCGACCACGACTGGCTCAATCCATTTTCGCCGGATTGTTCCCACCAGCTGGAGGAGTTTCGATCCGAGCTGCAGTTGTATCGCATGCGTTCGGTGATTGAGACGGGTGCCCGGTTTCTGTTAAATCCGCGGGCCAAACATGAGCCGACATTAATTAGCGACGATCCGGCCGAGCGGCGGCGCCGCATCGAGTTTCTCAAACACTGCATCGACATCGCCAAGGAGCTGGGCAGCGACTGTGTTTCATTGTGGTCCGGCAAACAGCCGGCCACGGTCGATTTGCAAACTGGCATGGACCGTCTGGCCGAGTCGCTCCAGCCGGTGATCCGTCACGCGGACGACCAGGGGGTGACCCTGGGATTCGAGCCCGAACCGGGCATGATGATCGACACGATGAACGCCTATGCCCGGTTGCTGGAATGGATCGAATCACCTTGCTTTCAGTTGACGCTGGATATCGGGCATTTGTTTTGTCAGGGCGAAGTACCGATTGTCGATTTCATCAGCCGTTGGGCGGAACGAATCGTCAATGTGCACATTGAAGACATGCGGGCCGGCGTGCACGAGCACTTGATGTTTGGCGAAGGCCAAATTTATTTTCCACCGGTGATCAACGCGCTGCATGATATTGACTACCAGGGCGGTGTGTTCGTCGAGCTCAGTCGCCACAGCCACGACGCCCCAAACGTGGCGCGACGATCGTTTGAATTCCTGACGCCGCTGGTCACCAATCGGACCTCCACGAATATGTAGCCGCGCGATGGCCCAAACGCTTGTCTTGTTGTCGATTCCCGGTCTTCGCACGAAGGACCTCGAGCATTTACCGGCCGCCACGTCACTGGCTGGCGATGACCCCACACAAGCGCGCATCGCGCACAGCTTCCCCTGCGTGACCTGGCCCTCGCAGTGCAACGTGTTGACCGGAACGACCGCCGAAGCCCATGGGGTGGTGGCCAACGGATTCTATTGGCGGGACACCGGGAAAGTCGAAATGTGGACCGCTTGGAACGAGGTAATTCAACAGCCGCAAATATGGGACACGTTGAAGACGAAGGCGCCGCAATTGAAAACGGCTGCCTGGTTCCCAATGTTGGCCAAAGGCTGCCAGGCAGATTTTGTTTGCATGCCGGCGCCGATTCACAAACCCGACGGCAGCGAGGACATGTGGTGTCACACCAAGCCTCAAGAATACTACGGCGAACTGTTGCAGCAATTCGGACATTTCCCCCTTCAACATTTTTGGGGGCCACTGGCCGGCATCCAGTCGTCCCAATGGATCGTTGACTCGGCCATCGCGACGGCCAAACGATTCCAACCCGATTTTTGGTACATCTACCTGCCGCATCTGGATTACGCGGCGCAAAAAGAAGGACCGAACAGCCCACGGGCGAAACAGGCACTGGCCGAATTAAACGGTCCGCTGCAGCAACTTGCCGAAGCATTTACCGACACTTACGCAAATCAACTGACGTGGATGATCGTCAGCGAATACGTGATAACGGACGTCGATCACGTGACGTATCCCAATCGCTTGCTTCGCGCAGCCGGTTTGCTGAACGTCAGTGAAGCTGCCGGCAAAGAGCAATTGGATTTTGCCGGCAGCCAGGCCTGGGCCCTGGTCGATCACCAGTTTTCGCATGTTTTCGTCAAGGATCGCGATCCCGGTGTCATCGCCCAGATCAAATCAATGTTCCAGTCGCACGACGGATTCCAATTGGTCGTTTCCGGTCAGGACCGGCAATCTATCCATTTGGATCATCCACGCAGCGGCGACGTTATCCTGGTCTCCACGCCAAATAGCTGGCAGGCATATTACTGGTGGATCGACGAACAACTTGCGCCGGATTATGCCCGCACCGTCGATATCCATCGCAAGCCAGGTTACGATCCCGTCGAGCTTTTTTTTGATCCGGCCACGCGATCGGTTCCACTGGACGCGTCACTGGTCAAGGGTTCACACGGTGCCCCGGCTCGTGAAACATCTCAACAAGGATTGTTTTTGGCCAGCCGGCCCAGGCTGCTGCAATCTGAAATCGTTTGCGACACGGACATTCACAAACTGGCGCTGCAATCGATGTTGCAATGAACGGTGACCAGCAAACGAAAAAGGAATGTCGACGTATCGCGCTATCGCGTCGCGACGCTCAACCCAAACGCGAATTGTCCAGTGAAATCATTGCCCGCCAACTTTTGCAGATTGCTCGTGCCCGAAAAGTTAAAACGGCAAGTTGCTATGTCAGTATACGCAGCGAAGTTCAGACGACGGGACT
>JBFILF010000369.1:0-5795 GCA_041599835.1 Pirellulaceae bacterium | reverse complement strand
CTGGCACCAATATTTGCCGGTCAGGCGATTGGTAGTCAACGCACCCGATCTGACGGTCGACACAGACTCTATCCAATCAACGGACGATGCCGGGCCATTTGGCTGAGCTAAGCGGGCCGGTTCAGGAAGCCATGGAGGTTTTACAGGCACTTCCCTCATCACCCCCCGTTCCATGGATTCGACCATCTTTCCCCCATCGACGGCGGATTGGCCGCTCGATTCGCAGTCCCCATCCGTATTTAATCTGCGTGACGATCTGTTCGCCACCGCGCCAGTCAGAATTGCCGAACGCACTCGGCCACCGCTGCAGCTGCACGATCCAGATCCGCCCTGCAAATATCTGCAAACCGCCGAAAAGCATATTCCCAATTTTGCCAATATCAATGAATCGTTTCAGCTGGCGACGGGCTGGTCGCTGGCTTACCGCGAATGGGATTGGAGCCAGCGTTGGCGTCGGCAACACAACAGTACGGATCTGCCGATTCATGGGCGGTTGCTCATCGATGACATGTCGGCGTTGCTGCCACCAGGCAAATCGGCCGCCAATCGTCAATTGTGCGAACGTTTCGTCGACCAACTTAATGAGCTTGTCGCGGGTTTCGAGCAAGCCCAACAGCGAAGTTGGGAATTGAAGAATGAATTAATCAAACGCACAACGCTGCCGGCGCTTGCGCTTGATGCCTCGACCGGAATGGTGGACTGTTCAATTCGTACCCCGCCGGCACTGAATCTCAACAACGTCGCGATAACGCCGCTGGCCAATGATCCGCGTCAAACGGCCGTGCAATGGCAAGTCGATTCGGCCAACCGTTTGAATGTATCGGTATTGATGGTCGAGGGAAATTGCCCGAATGCCAGCGCCGCCTTGGTAGCCGCAACCACGGCCGTTCAATGTTTCGCTTCACACGAGTTTGCTGCTGACGAAGTGTTGGTTCGTGTTAACGAGGTCATTTTTCAGATGTTTCTCGGCGACCAACGCGTTACCGCCATGTTGGTGCAGTTGGACCCGGTAACCGGAGATTTTTGTATTAGCGGTTGTGGTTCACTCGGCTGTTGGCAATCGCGGGCGACCGGACCCATCCAGCATCGCCTGCCCGATGATTCGCTTGGTCTTGATCGCGACATTGTTTTACCGGCGATGCAGGGGTACCTGCCGGGCAAAGAACATTTGCTAATGGTTACGATGGGCCATGACGATTCGCAGCTCCCCTCACCCAACTCAGCCTTCGAACAAACCGTACGGTCATTTTCGCGGCAGAATCCTGACGATTGCCGCGAGTTATATCACGCGCATGTCGAGCAATGCATTCCGCGCGTATTGCCGTCGCCCACCGCCGCTTTGCTAATTTCTCGAATCTAGCGCGAACCCGTCCGGTACGCCATTGACTTGACGGTAAAACCAGCGGTTTCTTACACTTGACCAACGGTGATACGCTGGCTGCGGGCGTGGCGGAACTGGCAGACGCGCATGGTTGAGGGCCATGTTCCCGCAAGGGAGTGGAGGTTCGAATCCTCTCGCCCGCACTAATAGCAGGCCAACTACGCAGCCAGTCATCCGGGCTTCTGTCACCTTCTCCGCCACGGCGAGAAGGACGCAATCGATCGAATTCTACTTTGCTCCGCCAAACAAATTCAAATGTCCCAAATTGACGAATTCGAAAGTGCTTTCAAGTCGGCGGCCAAGCCAGTGTTCCGTTTGGAACCCGTTTCCGTTCAAAACGCCGTGATCGTGCTCGACACGGACGCGCCAGCTGCCGCTGAGTTCCTCGATCACATGCATTCGTTCTTGTCGGCACTGGCGACAACGGAGGCCGAATTCAAGACGACGGTTATTGAGGGATCGGATTATGATGGCGTTCAGCAATTTTTGGATGTGATACACAAGCATCAACCCGATCTGGTATGCACGTATCGCAATTTGCACATTCCCGCCACAGAGTATCCCTACAGCCTGGGCGTCTATATCGATGTTGCGACTCAGGCCACCGATATTCCGGTATTGTTGTTTCCCCGACCAGGGCTGGTAAACGAGTCCGTGGAATTTCCGTCGAAACCGATCAACGTGCTGGCCGTCACCGATCACTTGGCTGGCGACTCGCGGTTGGTCAGCTACGCTGCGCGATTCACCGATTACGAGGGGAAATTGACATTGGTGCACGTGGAAGACGAGCATACGTTCGATCGCTACATCGAAACGATCGGCAAAATCCCCGATATTGACACCGATCTGGCCCGCCGCGAAATCATGCACCAGTTACTCAAAGAACCGACTGACTACATTGAATCGTGTAAACAAGGTATTCAAGCGGCCGGCATGGCAATCCAAGTCGATTCGGTCGTGACGGTTGGACACGACATGTCCGATTATCGGAAGCTGTTGTCGGAGCGCCAGATCGATTTGCTGGTGATGAATACCAAGGATGAAGACCAATTGGCGATGCACGGATTGGCGTACCGATTGTCGGTCGAATTTCGAAAAACGCCGTTGTTGTTAATTTAACGAACAGCCTGGCAAAATTGGATCAATAAGGTCGAGTCAATGATTTCCAGATCGTTCGTAATCGCGCTGCTGCTGTTGCCAGTGGCCTGTGCCGATGCCGTTGCACAGGCGAGTAAACTGTCGTTAAGCCGATCGGATGAAAAAATCAGCGTATCGATTGGCGACGAATTGTTTGCTGAGTACGATTTTGCCAACTTCCGCAAGCCCGCTCTGTACCCGCTGATGGCGCCCGGCAACGTGATGATCACCCGACATTACCCGATGCGTGATGACGTGGACGCAGAAGCCAAAGACCATCCGCATCACAAATCTGTCTGGTTCGCCCACGGCGATGTCAACGGCGTCGATTTTTGGAGCGAGAAAGGTCAGATCAAGCTGCAAAAAATCCACGAGTTGTTCGAGAACGGTTTTACCGCAACTCATCGATGGTTGTCTGACGATGGTAGGCACATTTGCACTGAAACCACGACGATCAAATTTAACGCGTCTGATCGTTGGCGAGCCGTCGATTATCACGTGACGGTATACGCCGAAGCTGGTGAAGTAACGTTTGGAGACACGAAGGAAGGCACCTTTGCGATGCGCACGCACCCCGCCTTGCGATTGGTCGACAAGGACGGCAAGCCGCAAGGTTCTGCCGTTAACAGCGAAGGGCTCGAAGGTCGCGACGTGTGGGGAAAACGGGCGCGGTGGGTGCATTACGCTGGGTACATCGAGGGCCAAGAATTTGCAATTACGATCATGGATCATCCGTCCAACTTGCGGCATCCAACTACCTGGCACGCCCGCGAGTATGGACTGGTCGCGGCTAATCCGTTCGGGCTTCATCACTTTGAGCAAAAACCGCGCGGCCGTGGAAACCACACGATCCCCGTCGGCGACAGCCTTGATTTCCGCTACCGCATCCATATCACACGCGGCGCGATGTCGCCGGAACAGGTTGACGTGGCATACGAGCAATACGTTGAGGCAAATTGACGTGGTCGAAAGTCAATTAGCCAGCCGCGCGTAAGCGTTACGAGTTGTTGAAGTTGCCGAAGTGCCGTAGCCGAGTGCCGTAGCCGAACTCGCGTCGACGTCGGAGTCAGAGTTGAATCCCGTGTTGTCGCCAATTCATCTGAAGTCTGAGCGGCGCCAGCTACATGGAAACGTGATAAGCGACTTCAGCTACAAAACTTTTTGCAGCTACTTCTTGAATTCGTACTTGATCAGATCGGGCCGATTTTCTTTGGGGAAAAATGTGCGCTCCATCGTCTCCGGATCGTACTGCGTCCAGCTCTCCATCGTGCGATCGGCGTAAACCACGCGCAACAGCTTGTCGTCATGCCAAGTCGACATGTATTTCCCACTGGCAGGCTGGCGTACCGGTAGCTGATTGGGATTTTTGATCAGTCGCCAGGCGCACACGTTAAAGCGATTGGCGTGTTGGTCCCAGTTGTAATAAATCAACTGGTCAAACACAGACTTGCCAGCGTCGTCGTAGTAGTGATTGATCTCGATCAAATCAACGTGCTGGGTGATGGCCGTCGCCGGCGGATCGGAAGCGAGACAAATGGCCAGAAAAAGAAACGAGATGGTGTTTTCCATCGCATCCTCCCTGATACGCGGAAGTCCAATTAGCGGGCCGGACTTATGGCTTACGTTTGACCGGCCACGACGTGATTTTGTCCTAAGCGAATCCGCTGGTATAATTTTTGCATTGGCGGGGTTTGCCAGTGGGCTAATAGCGAACCGACAGGGGACGTGCAATATCAGTTGCGAGTCTGCCAACCGACGGCCAGGTTTTCACGGAGTATGGAGTCGATTATTCCCTCACTGACACCACCTCATTTTCATCCCTGCGAATCAGGCCGAACCAGCAATTTAACGGTTCAACACCCCGCTGCCATGAGTCGTCGGAAGGCGATTGCGGTGGCCGGACCGTTACTTGGCGCCGCCTTGGCTAGCACGCCGTCATTTGCCAATGCGGGTTGGTTTTTTCCGATGTCAAATGAGTCGCCTGAGTCGACTTCGTCAACCGAGGCCTCCTACACACCTGAATCCGAACGTTCCGTAAAGAGAGCTTTGACGTGGCTCAAAAAAGTGCAGAACAACGACGGAGGCTGTGGTGTTGATGTGGCGCAAGGTTCCGATATCGGTTGTACGGCAATGGTTGGCTTGGCGCTAATGGCCGCAGGCACGACGCCCGTCGAAGGCGATCAGCGGGGCATGCTGCGGCGAATTCGCAAATACCTGTTGCGGCAGGTTGACAACATGCCGGCAAACGACGTCACGTCGGTAACGGCAACACAACTGCAAAACAAAATCGGTCGTCATGCCCACAGTTTTTTTGCGGCACTTTTCTTGAGCCAAATACTGGGTCAAGGAACGGACCCGGCACCGATCAAGTCTGCGCTGAAGCGGGTGGTTTCCGCCATTGTGCGGTCGCAGGGAGCCAACGGCGATTGGGGTGGCCAAAGTTGGGCTCCAGTTTTGGGAACCGTGATGGGTTGGGTGAGTCTGCGGGCCGCCGACTTTGTCGGCTTGTCAGTGGGCGGTGCGCCCCAGAAAACGGCCCGGCATTTGGTCAAGACCATGCGGCAAAACATCGCACAACGCGGCTGGATGCATCAGCTGTATAAAAACGCTTCTGGCATTCGCGTCCTGTACGAAATGGAAATGGAGAATGAGCCGACGGCCCGCCAGGCATTTCAAGAAGTGTTAACGCTGATCAGCAAGGACAACACACCGTTTACCCAGGCGGGTGGTGAAGAGTTTTTGGCGTTTCACTTGATCACCGAAACAATGCTCAAAAAAGGCGGCCAGAACTGGAACACCTGGTTTCCCGTGGTGCGAGACAAATTGATTAAGGTTCAAAACGGCGACGGCAGTTGGACCGGTCATCATTGCATCACCAGCCGCACCTTTTGTACGGCCGCCGCGTCGTTGGTGTTGACTTCGCCATATCGTTATCTGCCGATTTCTCAGGCGTAGCTTCGGCCGTCCCGCCGTTATCTGGCCGCGTCAATGGCACGGTCCCCGGCGGTTTACCGTTAAAGCCCCAGTGAAAACTCGGCAGCGGTTGTATTCAGCGGTTTGGCTACACTGCCGCCAATTGCGAGATTGCGTCACACGTTGCCGACTCGACGGCGCTTTGCCAATCGGCGGAATTTGCGTATTGGCGGTCCTCGTAGGCAAAGATAATTTTCCGCGAGCTGTTGACCACGGCGCCTAAACCGTTTTCGTTAAAGGCCGCTTTGACGTCTGCCGCCTGTCCACCCTGCGCGCCAAATCCGGGAAGCAGAAAAAACGTATG
>JBFILF010000368.1:0-5798 GCA_041599835.1 Pirellulaceae bacterium | reverse complement strand
TTGCATGCGAAACGCCAGTTCATAGGAACGAATCCGTGCCCGAATCGCCTCGTCTTCCGGATTCTGATCCGCGGCGATTTGATTCAGCTGGCCAAGCAACCCGAATTGGTTCCGTTGTTCTTCCACAAATACGCCTTTCTCCGGGGTCAGATAAGGCATGGAGTTTTGCGGATCGATGTGCAGCGGTATCCCGTCGTATTGCGGCCCCAAATAGTTTGCGCGGTGCGCTTCGACGCCTCCGCAACAATCGGCCAGCGGCGTGCCGAGCACCACAAACTCGGGCAGGTTTTCATTCAGCGAGCCAAGTCCGTAATTTGCCCAGCAGCCGATGGTTGGGAAAAAGCCGTCGACGCGATGACGGCCCGTGTGAAACTGGAGTTGCGCTCCATGATTGCTGTCTTCGGTCCACATCGAGCGGATCAGGCACAAATCGTCAGCGCAACTTCCCACGTGTGGCCACCAATTACTGATTTCCAGGCCACTTTCACCGCGCTTTTCAAAACCCACTTGCATCGGGTAACAGGTCTTGCGGATAAAGCCGTTGTTGGGATCAAATGCCACCACGCGTTCATTGTCCAGGAATGGAGACTGCAACACGTCGGCGAAAGGTGTTTCCGAAATGGTCTTCCCGGCGTATTTGGCCAGCGCGGGTTTGGGATCGAAGGACTCCAGGTGACTGGTGCCGCCGATCATGAACAACCAGATCACGTGTTTGGCTCGCGGCGCGAAATGGGGCCGCTGCTCAACCGAGTCTGGAAGCAGGCTGCCACAAGCATTTCGATGCAGCAGGCTGGCCAAGGCCAGGCCGCCCACGCCCCACCCCATATCCGTGAGGAACGTTCGTCGGGTCGCCGCACCCGCCGCGCTTTCGGGAACATGTCGTTTCATGCCGGGCCCGTCCTGGAGTTGCGAATTGCAAACATGTCGTCTCGCCAATCGAGCATTATCGAAGTGTTACAAAGTCGTTGTGGTTCATCAGCACATGAACGAGATTCTCACGTGCACGTTGGTGGGGATCGCCGGACGGTTCGACCTGGGCGGCCACGCCGCCGGCGAACGTATCCAGCGTCGCGGAGTCTGACAGTAATGCCGCTTGGTCGACGAGAAACTGCAGGCAAACTTTTTGTTCTTCTTCCAATGGCGGTCGAGATAGAATCCGTAGAAATGCCGCGTCAACGAATTCTAATCGCGCGCGATCCTGGTGCTGGGTTTCTTCCCAAAGATCCGCTGCCAAGATTCGAGACTTGGAAAGCGCAAGTGAACTGTTCGTCAGCGCCAGTGCTTGTTGCGGAATAATGCTCTGCGAACGGCGATAACACTCATTGGGGCTGGCTGCGTCGAAAATAACCAGCATCTTCATTTGCTTTTCGTAAGCATGTCGCAAGTAGAGGCTGCGACGGCGCGAAGTTTCGCCTTGGTTGAAGTCGATGTCGGGACCTCCCAACGACGCGTCTAGCTGGCCGGTGACACTCAGAACACTATCGCGGATGCTCTCAGCATCGAGGCGGCGAATGTTCTGGCGCCACAGGTAGTGATTATCCGCATCGATCGCCTGGTTGTACGCGACAATCTCGGGCGCGGCGGTGGAGGCCAGGCGCCAACTGCGCGAAGTCACGATCAGGCGGTGCAAATGCTTCATGCTCCAGTTGTTTTCCATCAACTCGACGGCCAGCCAGTCAAGCAGATCTGCATGTCGAGGCCGCGGGCTGCGAAGCCCAAAGTCGAACACGTTGTCCACCAGCGGAGCATCAAAGTGCCGCATCCAGATGTGATTGACGGCCACCCGCGCGGTCAAAGGGTTTTTGTCGCTGGTGATCCAGCGAGCCAATGCCAGTCGCCGCCCGCTGCTCGTTTCTGGATACTGTTGGCCAAACGGCGTGTAGCTACCTTCGGCGGTCACCGCTTCTTGGGCGGTCTTCAGTTTCTGCTCGGCGTCGGCGAGTTGTTTTTTGGCTTGGGCCACCGCCGCTTCCTTTTTCTTCTGGTCGGTTTCATCACCCCCTTCGGCCAGCTTCAGCGCCTGAGTCTTTACATGCACGGCCAGGTTAGCTTGGCGAACTTTTAGTTCACGCTCAATTTGGAGCGCGACTTCCGACAACTGGTCGATTTGTTTTTTGCCGTTTTTGTTCACCTGGGCGCGATCGGCCGCCAAGCGGGCTTGCAGCGATTTCAAACCCAGTTCGGCGATCTCCTTGTTTGCCTGGAGTTGTTCGAGGTCCGTTTGCTTGTTGTCTTCGGTCTGGGCGGTTTTGTCTGAAGCAGAAGTGAGCGCTTCGCGTAACTGTTTGTCGGCCTCGGCCAACCGGCGGCGCGCGTCGGAAAGTCGCCGGTTCACCACAAAATCCCGTAGAGATGGGTAATAGGCATCGAGCGGCAACAACACGGGCGAAATCTCAAGTTGGCCACCGAGCACGTCAGGTATCGCCGGACCCAGTGGATTGTCCTTGTCTGGCTGTTTCTCATTGCCGGCGATGTACAGGAACGTCTGTGCACCGGCATCACGATCAAAGGCGCGCGGCAGCCCATTTTTGGCGATGTCGGGTTGTCCGGGAATCTCATCGACGCGGACTTGGTGCGGTTCAAAAATAGCGCGAAATTGGTAGTACGCCGTTTGCGGAAGCGGATCGTACTTGTGATCGTGACAGCGCGCGCAGTTTAACGTTACGCCGAGAAACGCTTTGGCGGTGTGTTCGACAGTCGCGTCGAGCCAGATGTTGCGGTTGCTTTTGTGATAGTTTCGCGCGAGGTAGCCAGTTGCCGGCAAAACCGCCGGATCGCTGGGCGCGATTTCGTCTCCAGCCAGCATCTCAACCACCATCTGGTCGTAGCCTTTGTCGTCATTGAGCGACTGCACAATCCAGTCGCGCCACCGCCAAATGTGTCGTTGGCTGCTGCGCAGCTCTTGCTTGTATCCATCCCAGTCGCTGTAGCGCCAAACGTCCATCCAGTGCCGCGCCCATCGCTCGCCGTGGTGCGAACTGCCCAACAGCGAATCAACGACCGTTTGCCAGGCTTGCGGCGAGTCGTCGTCGACAAACGCCTGCAACTGTTCCCTGGTTGGCGGCAGACCAATCAAATCAAAATACAACCGTCGCAACAATGTGTGTCGGTCGGCGAGATCAGCCGGCTTCAAACCCACCCGCTGTTGTTCGTGCATCAGGAAGGAATCGATCGGATTGAGGGCGTTGAAACCGTCGATCGCTGGAATGGGTTTTCGTTTGGGAATCTGGTACGCCCAGTGTTCCTTGGGCGCAACAGGTATTATTTCGTCTGCCGGGAAAACGGCGCCCGCATCGATCCATTGGGAGAGCATTTGGATTTGTTGCTTTGTGAGCGGCTCGCCCTCGCCGTCGGGCGGCATTCGATAATCGGGGTC
Organism: Pirellulaceae bacterium; assembly: GCA_041599835.1. Classification (GTDB taxonomy): domain Bacteria; phylum Planctomycetota; class Planctomycetia; order Pirellulales; family Pirellulaceae; genus CAJQPP01. The sequence continues at coordinate 2,422 of JBFILF010000368.1, read as the reverse complement.
GCTGGAGGAAACTCTGTCAATCAATTCGCTTCCGAGCGAGCTGCCTGGATTAATGACCGGGCCATTGTCACCGCCGCGACGAATCAGCTGGCCGGCATCCAGCCGCAATCCCGCTTGTTGCGACAACGATCCATGGCAGGCCGCGCATTTGTGAGCCAACAGCGGCTTGATGTGGCGCTGGTAATCAATGTCTTCATCGGCGTGGGCGAAGACAGTCACTCCGATAAACAGAGAGGCAAAAATAAAGGCTCTCATATCCACACCCGTCGGACGTGACCGTTGCCGCTGCACCGTGTGGCGATTGGTCCAGTCCCGGACAGCACAACCAGGATCGGACCCTGGTCCAACAACTTTTGTTGTCAAATTGTTGCCGCAGGCCGGGGTTCAACGTGCACTTATTGTATTCTGTGAGCTTCGCCTTCACAATTCTCGCCAACCCGGATGCAGGATCACGTGGGTTAGTCATACAGGAGTCCCGCGCGACGTGTCGATGCGGGATCGACAGAATCCGTTGACGCCGTTGGAGCCAAACCATCAAGGGGGAGATTCAAAAATGTTGCGGTTGAATCGCCGAAGCTTCGTTCAAGGCGCGATTGCCTTGACCACAACATCCGCGCTTTCCCGTCAGTCAAAGGCGTCGCCTAACGACACCGTGGGTGTCGCCGTGTTGGGCGCGGGTCGAGGTTCAGCGCTGGCACAGTGGTTTGCCAGGCTGCCCGACAGCCAGGTCGTTGCGGTGTGTGAAGTGGACCAGTCGCGGGGCCAGGCGCTGGTGGAGCGGGTCGCCGGGATTCAAGGCAAACGCCCGCCGCTGGTAAACGACTTTCGCTCGTTGTTGGACAACAGCGATGTCGACGCACTGGTCGTCGCCACCCCCGATCATTGGCACGGACCGGCGACGATCAGAGCTTGTCTGGCAGGCAAGGACGTTTACGTCGAAAAGCCATGCTCGCACAACATTCGCGAAGGGCGCTTGATGATTCAAGCGGCCCGGAAAAACAATCGAATCGTTCAGGTCGGGACCAACCTCCGCGCTTCGCCGCATTATGAACAGGCGTGGCAGCTATTACGCCAAGGCGTGATTGGCAAAGTGTTGATGGTCAAGGCAATCAACAACCAACGTCGCGCGCCAATGCCACACCGCAACGACGAACCTACGCCGCCGGGCGTCAATTACGATCTGTGGCTCGGTCCCGCCAAACAGCGGTCGTTTAACCGGAATCACTTTCACAGCGGCTGGCGGTGGCTGTGGGAGTACGGCACGGGCGATATCGGAAACGATGGCGTGCACCAGATTGACCTCGGCCGCTGGGCGTTGGGATTGAAGGCACCCAAGGCTGTCTCGTGCAGCGGCGCGAAGCTCGGGTGGCGCGATGGCGCTCAGGAAACCCCCGATGCGATGGTCGTCACGTGGGAGTATGACGACCTGTTGTACGTTTTCGAGCAGCGCGATTTTACGCCGTATCGCATGCAGGGGCATCGGTTCGATAACGACAATATCTTTTACGGCGACGACGGCTATATGATGATCGACCGCGATGGTTACCGCGTTTTTCACAAAGGTGGTGAGCCCGGCCCGGCCGCCGAGCAAAATTGGACAGACCAGGGACGCCACTACCAGAATTTCATCGACTGCGTGAAGACCCGCAATAGCAGTGAGTTGATCGCCGACATCGAGGACAGTCATTATTCGGCGCTACTATGTCACCTGGGAAACATTGCCTATCGAACCCGCCGGCGGTTGGAATTCGACGCCGGCAATGAAACGTTCCCAAATGACCAGGACGCGTGCCGTTATCTTTCGCGCGAGTACCGCAAGGGATTTGAACTGCCGGCGGTTGGATGATCATTCCGCTGGGGATTTCGCAACAACTTTCGTGCGGTTCCCCGCGACTGATTATTTTGCCTTTCCGGTAACTCCGCAAAACCACCGTTGTCTGCAAATGTTAATTGCCCGTCCGCCGGTTGGATTCCAGTTTTCCGGGATTCCCGCTTAGAACGTCCGGAATTGATCCCTCGCGGCCGTTGACCTTAGCACTTTGTCTGTTTTGGTTATGATGATGACTGAAACGCTGACACCGCAAGGAAACGAAAAATGGAGCAAACCATCAGTCAAATCGCCGCCGAAGTCCAGGAACGCATCAAAAATCGCACCGCCCGGGTTGGCGTGATTGGATTGGGGTACGTGGGATTGCCGTTGGTCGAAACGTTTACCGCCCAGGGCTTTCCAGTCATCGGGTTCGATGTGGACCAATCCAAAGTTGATCGACTGAATCAGGGGACGAGCTATATCGCCCATATCGGCGATGATCGTGTTCAACAATGGCGTGACGAACGAAGTTTTCAGGCCACCGCCGATTTCGGACGGCTTGACGAACCCGACGTGGTATTGATTTGCGTACCGACGCCGTTGAGCGAGAGT
>JBFILF010000367.1:0-5838 GCA_041599835.1 Pirellulaceae bacterium | reverse complement strand
TCCTCAGCAGCGGCATCCTCGGCGGTTTGATCTTAATTGCGCTGACCATCGGCCGGTTGTTTCAGGCGTTCGTGCGCCCGGCGCGATTGATCGACTTCATCATCATCTTCACGTTCGTGAATGGGCTGGTTGAAAACGTCATCTTCGAATACGTGCCCGGTGCTCCCACCATGCTGTTTTGTGTCGCCGTCCTGTGGCGGTCCTATGACTATTTTGAGCACGCCAAAGGAGACCGGTCATGATCAGCTGTTCCGCGGCGCGCCAACTGGCTCTACCCCGATCAGATGCCATCGACGCCAAAGTTGTTGCCCTCACCAACTTTATTGGCCCGCATCATTGCAAACAGATGGCGGCCTGGTCCCAACGTGTTCGCGATTTTTCCGTGTTGCTCTCCACGCCGATGGAGCCGAACCGCGATTGGCAACTCGAGTGGGGCAAGCTGAACGTGGAAGTCCAAAAAAGCTTCATGGTCACGCGGACGTGGCGGCATCAAGCCGGGTTTGCGGAAGACAACTACGTTCACATTCCGTGGGACACGATCGCCCAGTTAAAGCGGATCAAACCGGACGTGATTCTGGCTTATGAGATGGGCATTCGTACGTTACTTAGCACGTTTTACCGTGCCCGTCACCCGGAATGCCGCGTCGTTTTGATTGCCAACGTCTCAGAAAAAACCGAAGAGTGCCGCGGCAAGCTGCGACCCAAGCTGCGGCAGTACTTGCGGCGCCGCGTCGATTTTGCGACGTACAACGGGCCCAGCTGCAAGCGATATTTGCTGGCCCAGGGCTACCGCGAAGACCAGCTTTATCATTCCCCTTATTGCCACGACGCCGACAAGGTCTACCAGGGGCCACGGATTTTCGACAAGCCGCCCGGCCAGTTATTTTTTGCCGGCAGTTTAACGGAACGAAAGGGCATCGTTCCCTTCGTGTCCAAACTCGCTCAGTGGTGTCAGGTAAATCCGCAGCGCCATGTGCAATTCGAAATTGCCGGTGACGGACCATTGCGCTCGACGCTGGCGGACTTGGAAACGCCCGGTAATCTCGATTTGACCTTGAGTGGTTCGTTGACGTCGCCGGAATTGCGTTCCCGCTATGCCCGCAGCGACGCGACGGTATTTCCCACGCTTGCCGACGAATGGGGGTTAGTGGTCAACGAGTCGCTGGCCTCGGGAACTCCCGTATTGTCCAGTATTCACGCACAAGCCACCGAGGGCCTTTGTCGGGACGATGAAAACAGCTGGGTTTTTGATCCGACGTCGCAGGAATCCACGCTGCAAGCTTTGGATCGCATGTTTGCCACTCCGCCACAGCAATTGCAGGCGATGAGTCAGGCGGCCCGCCAAAGCGTTGCCCATATTCATCCGGAATCCAGTGCCGATTTGTTCGCCCAATTTGTTCAAGTTGCACTCGACTCACGCGGCCCATCAGTTTCTGCAAGCAACTTACTTTGATCCACAACGATGAACATTCTCAAACGACCCGGAGTTGTCCAGGAAACACGAGCTGATGCGACGCCGGCTGAATCTTCGGGTTACACGCCGTCTAAATCGTGGATCGTGTTGCCGGCTTATAACGAAGAAGTTGGGCTGCCGGTATTGCTTGATAAAATCCGCGCCGTGTTTGAAACTCGCGGCACACAGTACGAGGTGATCGTCGTGGATGACGCCAGCACCGACGGGACTGCGATGATTGCCAGCCAGGCATCATTTCACCTGCCGCTGAAACTGGTTCAGCACGAACAGAACCAGGGTTTATCGGGGGCACTGCGTACCGGCTTTGAGACCGCGCTGAACGTCGGCCGTGCCGGAGATGTGGTGATAACGCTTGACGCAGACGACACCCAACAACCGTGCACGATTAACCGGTTATTGCAACTGATTGGCGACGGTTATGATGTCGCGATCGCGTCGCGATACCAACCTGGCTCGCGAGTCATTGGTGTGCCTGCGCGGCGGCGATTGATGACTTGGCTGGCACGCCATCTGTTCAAGTGCATCATGCCGATTCGCGGAGTCCGCGACTACACGTGCGGCTTTCGGGCTTATCGTTTTGAAGCGCTCCAATCGGCCGCGGCATACTACGGCGAATCGTTTGTTAGCGAGCCGGGATTTTCCTGTATGGTCGACGTGCTGCTGAAGATGAGGCGATTGGATGTCGTCATGGGCGAAGTTCCCATGTTGTTGCGCTACGACCAGAAGCACGGCCCCAGCAAGATGCGGGTAAACCGCACGGCTTTGGATACCGTCAAACTATTACTCAGGCGTCGATTCGGAAATTAGCGAAAGGTCCGTCGACGGACGGCAGAAATTATGATCGTTAAACATTCCAATCGACTCCGTTGGGCGATTGTCGGCGGCGGCATGCTGGGCATGACGTTGGCCCACCGCATGTCAAAGGCCGGGCACCAGGTAAGCCTGATCGAGGCGGCGCCACACCTGGGCGGGTTAACCTCGGTATGGCAATTGGGCGAGGTGACGTGGGACAAACACTATCACGTGATCCTGCTGTCAGATACTCGGCTGCAAAACTTGCTACAAGAAATCGGCTTGGACGACCATTTGAATTGGGTCGAAACCAAAACTGGTTTTTATACCGACGGCCAGCTGTACTCGATGTCCGACACCAAAGAGTTTCTGGGGTTTCCGCCGCTGAACTTGATTGAAAAACTGCGACTGGGCGGCACGATTTTTTATGCGTCCAAAATTCGAAAATGGAAACGGCTGGAGCGGATCGGTGTCGCCCAGTGGTTGAGGCGCTGGTCGGGCAAAGGCACGTTTGAAAAGATTTGGCTGCCGTTGTTGCGAGCCAAGCTGGGTGAAAGTTACCAGCGGACGGCCGCCAGTTTCATCTGGGCACATATCAATCGAATGTACAAAGCCCGCCGGACCGGACTCAAAAAAGAAATGTTCGGCTATGTCACTGGCGGTTATCGCACCATCATCAACCGCCTGGCAGAACGTCTCGCTCAGCAAGGTGTCGACATCCGCTTGAATCACCCGATTCAACAAGTTCGCGCGACGGCCGACGGCACGTTTCGAATCTCATTCAACGGGCCGGACGCGCTGCAATGCGATCGGGTCATCATGACCACTCCCAGCAACGTGATTTTGAAAAGTTGCGTCGATTTGAGCGAGGATGAACGAAGCAAACTCGGCCGCGTTGAATATTTGGGCATCGTCAATGCTTCGATGCTGGTTGAACAAAGTTTGTCGCCGTACTACGTCACCAACATCACCGACTCGTGGGTGCCGATGACGGCCATTATCGAGATGTCAAATATCGTTGATCGACGGGAGCTGTCCGGCCATGCGCTGGTTTATCTGCCTAAATACGTGCCGGCCGGCCATCCCCTGTTTCAACGTTCGGACGACGATATCCGCGAAGATTTCCTGGGCGCGCTGGAGAAAATGCATCCGCATTTTTCACGAAGCGACGTTCGGGCCTTCCAAGTGGCGCGAGCCCAATCGGTGATGGCGATACCGACGGAAAGATATTCCGAGAATTTGCCGGACCAGGCGTCGTCGGTTCCGGGGCTGTATCTTGTCAATTCGTCGTACATTACGAAAGGGAACTTGAACGTCAACGAGACCATACAGATTGCCGAAGACGCGATGGCTGGCTGTCTGAAATTGGAGCTGGCAAACGATTTGGCGGGTGTTGATGTCTAACCGGCCGTGCCGGAAGTGGCGGCGCTGTTAGCGCGACTGATTCGGAATGCCGCAATCAACAAAACGACCAGCGCGGCGAACAAGCAGACACCGTTGATCATCGTGATGCCTTGCCACAGCCAACTGGATTGATCGAGTTTCAGTAAATTGCGAACAATCATTGTGGACAGGTAGTTCACGGCGGGCACGCCCGCCAACACGACGACCGTCCAGCGTGCCACCGGAGAGAAATCCGCCAAAACGCGATTTCCAAAAAATGCGAACCCTACCCATGGCACCGCCAAAACCAGGCAATCGTACGAATGGTGATAAATCGACAACAACATGGATACGGCAATGATCATGCCAGTCAGCCCCGACGCACCATACGCATAACCATGCTTGGAAAGTCGCCATAACGCCATGCCCGGAACCACCAGTAACCCCAACATCACCGACAGATACACGGCGTCCCCCGGATTAGCCCTCAGCAGCTTGGCGGTCATGCCGACCAGATCGACCCGCGTCCAGGTGTTGATCGGCAACTCGGATTCGTCTGCGTGCAGTGCCGCCTGCCCTTCACGAAATCCGTCGACGACCTCACCCACGCTTGAAAATGACGCCAACCATAACACGCCGGCAACCGCCGCCGCCCCACAAAAGGCGATGCCGTACCCGACTGCTTTCCAGTCGCGGCGAAACAGCATCAACAGCATAAGCGGAATGATAAAGTTCGGCTTGCCCGATGCCAGCAGCAATCCCAGGCCCGACAAGGCTGGGCGAGACCGCGCGAAATGTAACGACAATGCCATTCCCAATACCAGTTCCGCCGTGAAGTAACCGGTGAACAACGTGATGTGTCCTGGGCGAGACACCAGAATCAAGGCACTGATGGTCAAAAACAACAACCAGCCGAACGAGGCTCCACTGGCGCGGATGGCGGCAAAGGCCAACAACAAAATGAGCAAAGTGTTGTAGGCAAAAAACGCCACATCGGCTTGCGGCAAATCGAGAAAACTAAACGGCAAATGGAGGATGAACACAAACGGTGAGAACAATGGCGCGGATCGCGACATCAAATATTTGTCGACGACGCTGGCCGCATAAGGATTATCGCCATTTCGGAATGCCAGCGTGGGATAATAGGTACCGTTATGAAAATCACTTAAGCCACGATTCTCCCAGTCAAATTCATTAGAGGGAACCGAGTAGTCTTTGAACGTCCGCAACGCGGTGACAGCAACGACACATACTGTGAACGCAACCAAACCGCCAGTCAAAATGGTTCGGTGACCTTCCGCCCACTGTTGGATTCGAGTGAGGTTTAAAATCGGTAACTCCAAATTGAATAGCAAAGCAGATGGCAATACCGGCATGGCTGCGCCGGCGAAGGCACCCAGGTTCTATTGAAATTAAATTTGAAAAATGTTCAACGAGAAATAATGACGTCTTGAAAATGTCCCCTCTTATCCGCTCGATCCCCAACACCGTGTGACTCCATTGATGAACAGCGAAACCAATGTAGACCGACCCCAAGCCAGTATGTCGTTGGATCTCGACAACTTGTGGTCCTATTTGAAGACACATGGAGATGAAGAATGGAAATCATTTCCAAGTTACTTGCCGGTCGTGGTTCCGCGAATCCTGGAATTTCTCGAGCAGCGCAATCTCAAAATTACCTTTTTTGTGGTGGGGCAAGATGCCCGGCAGCCACAACACCGCGAAGTTCTTCGGCGCATTGCCGACGCCGGCCACGAAATCGGCAATCACTCGTTTCATCACGAACCGTGGCTGCATTTGTATTCCCGCCGGCAATTGGTTTCAGAACTGGAGGTGACCGAGCAAGCCATCCTGGCGGCCACCGGCCAGCGAACCGTCGGCTTTCGCGGTCCCGGGTTCAGTTATTCACATGACTTGATTGTCGAATTGGCCGCGCGAGCTTACCTGTACGACGCATCGACGTTTCCAACATTTCTCGGGCCCGTTGCCCGAGCCTATTACTTTTTGAAAAGCCGGCTCAGCAAGCAACAAAAAACGGAGCGAAAAATCCTGTTCGGCAAATTTTCCGCCGGACTGCGTCCCAATAAGCCGTTCCTGTGGAACGTGGATCAGAGCCAGTTGCTGGAGATTCCGGTGACCACCATGCCAATGCTCAAACTGCCGATGCACGCCAGCTACCTGGTGTACCT
>JBFILF010000366.1:0-5848 GCA_041599835.1 Pirellulaceae bacterium | reverse complement strand
TCGCCAGCTGGGGGCGCGATTTGCGAAATCAATCGCCGCCAACAACCCGCAATGCCGAACACCGGTTATCGAGGGGCGATCCGCCAGTAGGCGAAGGTGACGTTGAAAAATGTTTTCCAATTCGGCTTTATTCAGTTGAAACGCCGGGTTGTCCAGCTGCTGGATGACGCCGTCCAGCGCTGCCAGCCCCAGCGGATGCGCGTAATTGGTTAAACCACAAGCGAGGACTTGATGCTCGTAATGGGAACCAACGGCATCGGACGTCCACAGCGCGCCGAAGGGCACGTAACCGCCGGTAATGGCCTTGGACATACAGACCATGTCGGGCCGCACGCCGAAATGGTGAATCCCAAAAGCCGGGCCGGTGCGGCCGAAGCCCACGAGCACTTCATCGGCGATCAACAAAATGCCCAGCTCCGAGCACATTGTCGAAATGGCATCCCACCAGGATTGGGGCGGGATGACCACGCCATTGACCCCGCTGATGGTTTCCACAATTAAGGCTGCGACGTTTTCGGAGCCGGTTTGCTCGACAACGCGCCGCGTCGCCACTCCGTCCGGGTCGTCAGTCGGTTCAGGAATGCGAACCGTGCCCTGACCAAAACTCAGATGATGGTGACTGCGCCAATCACCGGACACGCTCATCGCCCCCAATGTGGCGCCATGGTAACTGTTTTGCCGGGCCAAAATGATGGGGCGCCCGCTAAGATGCCTGGCAATCTTGAGCGCGTTTTCGACCGACTCGGCGCCACTCACGGTGTAGAACACCTTGCCCGAACCGCCGGCCGAACCCAGGTTGAGCAGCCGGATCAGTTCTGCCGTGACTCGACGCTTCAACTCGAATACGCTTTTGGGCGAGGCAATCGGCATTACGTCCAGTTGTTCGTGGATTCGTCGCCGGATGATGTCGTTGCTGTGGCCGAAACTGGCTTGGAAGCTGGTGGACGCGAAATCAAAAATGTGGCGGCCGTCGCTGAGAATGAATTCGTCGCCAGCCGCCGTGGAAACGTCAAACGTCTCCGGGCCAACTTGTTTATTCCACGTGATGTAGAAATTCTCAGGCAACCTGGCTGGCTCCCAACTGAAACGAATGGCAGCGAAAGTTGGCGTCGTGTTCCGGATCGCCGCGCCACATTCTAACTTGTCCAGTTTTTAATTCCGCGGCGGCGCCTCCGCAAGTGATTGACGGATCCTGCGAGTCTATTTGAAAGTTGGAACAAATGCTTTTCGGATAGTTTTCATGATCGTTGAGCAGTTGATATACGTCATCCAATGTGCGGACAGCAGTAATCTTTTTCTCAAGCAATTCATAGCGGATGTGCGTCGTCGAATTCATCGACACTGCCGATTCCCGCTGGCGGGCCTGGGGGCCGAGGCAATGATTGGTGTGAAACAGAAAACCGTCCTCGGCAGCGTCCAACCGGCTAACCCGTTCGGCCAACCCCGGCATGACCTCCCAAAACTCGGAGGATTCCAACGAGGCAATCAGATACGTGTGACCGGAGGTAACCGGTGCTACCCGCAATTGCTCAACCATTTGGGCATGTGAGTGTTGTTGGAGAATGCGTCGCACCACGCATGGCCACAAAACGCCGGCGCGGGCTCCATCGGTATTGATATTGTTGACGCCAACCATCGAGCCCCGCGGATGAATTCCCATCATGCCCACGCAACCGACGATTGAGTAGAGGATCGTTGGCTGTGTGAATCCCGGCTGCGGCACGCGGAGGCAGCACACATAATCTTTGGCGGACCCGTGCATATCCCAGGTTTGCCCGGCCACGGGGCCCTGGTCGTAATTCACCACGACCACCGAACAGCCTTGATCCGGAACCTGGATATCGCGAAAGTCCGTGTAATTGTTGAGGATCACGATGTCTTCAATCGATGCACCCGCGCCCTGGCTGATGGCTTCGATTTCCGCTGCCAGCGGGGGGTCGTAGTCGCAAGTAATTTGCCATTGTTGATGAGCCAAGCGCGACACATGCTCCAATGTCAGCTGCGGGTTTTTTTCCAGCATCAAGGATCGACGAATCTGGATAAGTTCGTGAATTCCCGCGCGAAATGATTCCCCATGCATCAGGCCCCAATCCTGGGGTGACATTCCATCGGCGTATTCGATGATCGGAAATCCCTGGTCACTCATAATGCTTGGGGGTTACGGTGTGTCATATCGTTGAATGAATTGTCGCATTTCGCCGTAATTCGGACAGCTCAAAAACCGGCCTTGCGGATTGCGGTGAAACATCGACGCCAGGTCCAGCTGAACTGGGCCGTCGAACCAGCCCACACCGTTGTCCAGTTGGCTGGTATCGACACCGTTTTGAGTTAGTTGCTCGACCAGCAGCTCGTGATAACGCCTTTTCACCGATAAATAGGTCGAGACGTCACGCTGCACATCCATCAGTGAATGGTGAAATTGAGCCAACGAAAACGCGTCGCCATCCCAGGTGCTGATCATCGTTAATGGCCGGTCGACGAAATACGCTTCTGACAGATATGCCACCGACATTTGACCGCCCAGGCAAATCATTCCGGCGTCGGGCGTAATCGACGGCACGGCGGACGGCAAGAACGCGTCGGGCTGATAACGATAAAACATGCCAGCCGAATCGTGAAACACCAGTGGCGTTTGGAATTGTTGACACACGTCGCGAATCGCCTGCAACCGGGTCAGCGATAATTTTTCGCCGTTTTGCCATCCCAGCGGCTCCACAAAAACCGCCAGCACATCGTCGTTACAGAGGGTTTTCGCCAAGTCATCCACCAATTGTTGTTGGTCAGTTGCGCGGGCAAGTCGTTTCACAGGAAAAAAACTTTCGCCGACGCCCGACAGCGAACGCGCCGCAAACGTGGCATGGCCGAACCAGCATCCGTCGATGGTTACCAGCCAGGTTCGCGGTCGTCGCCGCAACCAAACGGATTTAACGATTTTGTCCACGCATTCCGATATGCCGCTGGCAGAATAGCCGTGTTGCAAGGACGCCGGCAACAGCCCGAATACGTCCTGCAGCTGTTCCAGAAACTGCCGCGTGACAAAATTGGAAAGCGTCAGTTTGTTGACCAGCGTCGGCAAGTTGCGATCAATGAATTCGCCGGTTAGGTCGCTGTTATGCAACGGATGCTGCACGGCATCGGACAAACGCAGTGGCGGCGCCATCCATTGCAGGGGGCAGCGATACATGAAACAGTCGCGATACTTTTCATTATCCGGGTAATCATCCTCGAGAATTCGCGTGCAATAGCTGCCTAGAGAAACATTGATCGCCCACATCCCGCGCGCCAGACGATCGCGATTGCGTCCTTGCACGGCGTGTAATCCGCGCTGTTCCGCCAGCAAACAAATCGCCTGCTTCATCACCCGCCCCAGCCGGCCGCGATATTGGGGTACTACCGTCAAATCCAACATGTAGACGGTATTTGGATCGTCAAAATGCGGATCGTCCTTCAATCCCCGCTCACTGGGAAAATTGACCGGCGGAGCAGCAAAGGCCATTGCCAGAATTTGGTCGCCCTCGGTGACCAGTAGCGCCAAGTGATTCTCCGCTTGAATTAACGCGTCGAACTTTTCTATGGGTGTCTGCCGCAACGGCTCGTACATCTCCGTTTGCATCTGCCAAATGCGATCGCGAAACTGGGCGTAATTCTCCGCATCCAACAACACCGTGGAAAAAGCGTCGGCCGACAAGCCGACGTCTGCGACAGCATCGTGGATAAAGGTCTGTATCGTTTCGATTTCACATTCGTTGTCGCCCCGCCATCGACGTAGTTTCCGATGCAAAAAAGCCCGGTGGAAACGAAAATACCGGCACGGTGATTTGCCGTGAATCGTGGTCGATCCGGTCGGTGCTGCGTGGCCTAAAACGGCCGCTAACCCCGCATCAATTTGCTGCCACGCGCGATCCACCAGAGATTTGCGATACGATAAATTAAAGCGGAATCGGACCGACGAATCCCCCGCCGGATAAAACAGCAAACCGTGCGTAAACCGCTGATCGACAAACCGCTTCAATGTTTCCGCCTGTTGAAAATCAAAAGCAAAACAGAGTCCGCTGGCACGCGGCCGAAGCAATGCGGGCGCATATTTGGCGACGACGCGTATCAAATGCTCTCGATTGCGGCTCTCAATCTCGAATATCTCGGTCTCAAACTGATCAACCAATGAAGCTTGAATGTAACCGCGCAGCAGCGACGTGGCGTTGAACTGTTCGGGAAAGGGCAGGGGGTGTCGGGAAATCACGCCGCCCACCTGGGCCTTTTTGGCGATCACCACATAATCCGGGATGGCAGGACCGCCGGCTGCGTCAACCAATCCAAATTTCTGGTGCCAGAAAAAATCTCCGCCAAGACCAAATCCGGTTTGAATCTCGTCGTAGATCAGCGGCACGTCGAATGCCCGGGCCAGGCAAAGCAATGCGTGGTGAAATCGCGCGGAACTGTAACGGTCGCCGCCCTCGCACTGCATCGGTTCGATCAAAATGGCAAAAACTTTGCCGCTGGCCAGATGATTCCGAATCGAGGACAGCGAATCCAACTCGCGCTGCATCGGCTCATCGCCGCCGTATTGGGTGCGCCACACATTAAGCTGATCGTCAAAGTCGTTTCGCGTCGCCTGGGACCAATCCACTTGCCAGCCGCCGGGAATCTGCGGCGCCTGGATTTCATCAGCGGGCAATTCTGGATAGTCGACAAACAGGACTTCGTGTCCCGGCCACGCAAACGGTTCCCGCTTTTGGGGACTCCACGTGGAGGCCAGGGCCATCATCGTGCGTCCATGAAAGGACTGTTTGAAGGCCAGAATAGCCTTTGCGTCGCGGTTTATCCGTTGCTCAAAACAGGCGCCCAGCGCCAACTCGTTTGCTTCTGCGCCCGAATGACATAGATGCAGGTGGAAGTCGGGCCAATGAAGTTGGCGGGCCAATAATTGCTGAAACGCGTCTCGCACCGCGAGCATCGTATTTGTATCCACGCGCCCCGTCCAACTTTCCAGGAACTGCGCGGCTCCGAACATCGCGCCGGCATTGAACCCCAGTCCCATGGAGGCGATTTGTGACGCGACGTCCAGAATGTAATTCCCGTTTTCGACGGCCATCAATGGCCCGCTGGAACGTTCCAGGTCAATCAGGAATGGTTTTTTTTCAGGAGGAATCAGCTGTTTGGCATACAGCGACCGCAAAACTTCTACCGAATCCGTGTCCACGGATTCACTGATCAATTCGAAGCGCTCGGGATCGGAAACGGTCGCGCGGCCGAGATTCATGCGTAGCTTTCAAAATCGCCCGTGATGCAGCCAAGTATATATGGTAAGTTGCCAAAACACCTACGGGCCATGCAATTGGGGATTGCCATGAGAATGACGCCGACCCAACAAGTTGAGTTGTTGCGAGCATGCTGTTGCATTGCCGCGGCCGACGGCGAAACGAGCGACGAAGAAGTTGAATTGCTGAAAAAGATTGCTCGCCGCTTCGGCGGTGTCGGGCGGGCCTCGCTGGAAGCGATGATTAGCCGGGCGGAAAGCGATCCGGAATTTCATCGCCAACAGTTCGACATTTTGCGGGCCAGCCCACTGGAATGCCTCGATGTGCTGTTGCAAATAACCGTGGCCAATGGGCAAATCAAAGAGAACGAGTTTGAAATCCTAAAAAGCCTGGCGGGCAAGCTGGCCATCAGCGACGAGGATTTTCAACAGCACGTCAAAGCTGCCGTTCGATCGTCGAACGAGGGGCCCACCTAACGGATTCCAGTCACTTTGGCTCGCACCGACATCGAGGAATCGTGCGTGCCACTACCTGGGCACGCCTTATCGAGTTACTCTATCCAAGAGGCTGGTATCTCCCCGTCGGCCCGG
>JBFILF010000365.1:0-5863 GCA_041599835.1 Pirellulaceae bacterium | reverse complement strand
GCGGTGCTGGAACGAATCTATCGCATCGGAATCGGTAACGTGGTTTGTTCAATTACCGGATTCGTCACTTTGGTGATTGCCCATTTCCTGGCTGGCGATGGCGACACGTTTGCGGTATTGCAGGCCGTACTCGATACCCAGTTCTGGCTGGCAACGCACGTGGTCTGCATCACGCTCGGGTACACGACAACGTTTGTGGCTGGATTGCTGGGCGTTATCTATGTGCTCCGCGGCGTGTTAACGCCTTCTTTATCCGTGGAAACCGGCCGACAAATCTGCCGCATGATTTATGGCACGCTCTGCTTTGCCACACTTTTCAGCTTCGTCGGCACCGTGCTGGGCGGTTTGTGGGCCGACGATTCGTGGGGCCGTTTTTGGGGCTGGGATCCCAAAGAAAATGGGGCGTTGATCATTGTGCTGTGGAACGCCCTGGTGTTGCACGCTCGCTGGGGCGGCTTTATTCGACAGCGCGGACTGGCCGTGCTGGCAGTCGGCGGCAACATTGCGGTCGGTTGGTCCTGGTTCGGGGTGAACGAGTTGGGCGTCGGGCTGCACTCTTATGGCTTCACCGAAGGTGTGCTGCAAACGCTGGGGATCTTTGTGATTTCGCAATTGGCGATCATCGGCTTGGGACTGCTACCAGAACGCTGCTGGTGGAGCCTGCGACGCCAAGAGATGCATGCACTGCCTCGGTAAATCTGCGCGCAAGCAATCCGTGACGCGCAAAATTCGCGATTCGATGGCCGGATAACCCCAGAATTTGTCAAATCACCTGTTCCGGTCGGTCGATCCAACCAGAAGAACCATCGTTTTCTCTCTAATCGCTTTATCTGCGACCGTTGTCGGATATGGCGGATTCGGGAGGTTTTAACATGAGTCAGGGAGGAAGTCGTGAAACGTGCGCGACGGCCGGGCATTTTACGAAAAATGTTCCAGGGGAGACGACTGTTGATCCTGGGCCTGTCGTTGTGGCTGCTAGCGTCTTGTTCACGTCGCTCCCATAACGTCATTTTGCCCGATCAAGTTCCGTTTTGGCCCCCTGCGGATCTGGCAAGTTTCGAGGAAGCCCGGCTGCCGGTATTGAAAGTTGCTTATCCGCAGATTGCTGATGCGGAGTACGTCAACGACGACCAATTGTGCCTGACCTGCCACGAAACTTACGTCACCACCTTCGCCCACAATGTGCATCGCGAACAGGGTTGCGAAGACTGTCATGGTCCGGCCAGCCGGCACCTGATCACGCGCGGCAAGGAGCCCGGCCTGATATTGAATTTCAAGCAACTGAAACGGGCCGAGCGATCCGAAATCTGTTTAAAGTGCCACGAAAACAATCAATGCGAGCCAGGTGCAGGTTGGCGCACTTCGGTTCACGCGCATCAGGGCGTTTCCTGTACCGACTGTCACAATGCACATTACAACCTACCGCCTGGAACACGGCCCACCGACACTGTCAGCGCCGGGACCCTGCCGGCGGAAAAACAAGTCGCGTATGCTCAAACCGAACAACTAGTCGACCAGGCCTTTATTCGCGCTGCCTCAAATAACCTGGCTGCCGAGACGCCGTACGTTTGTTACCAGTGTCACAGCAGCATGCAGCGATTCGAAGAATTGGCGCACCCGCACCAAATGCTGGGCCCCAACGGATTCACGTGCGACACTTGCCACGATCCGCACGGGAACGTCCGTCAGGAGACGCGCTCGGAACTTTGTCTGCAATGTCACGAAGGCGCCCCCACGATGGCCTGGCATTCCTCCACACACAGTCTCAATGGCGTGGACTGCACCGATTGCCACAATCCCCATCCTCATTCGTTTGTTACGGAAACGGTAGGTATCAAACATACCCACGTTTCACGCCCAAAACGACTACCGATGGCAGTCGAGGAACCCAACGTCTGTTACAAGTGCCATCCAAAAATTTATGCGCGAAGTGCCATGCCATCACATCATCCGATCAAAGAAGGCAAGATGGTTTGCTCGGATTGCCATGATGGCCACGGACAATCGCAAGGAAATTTGAAGGAACCAACCATCAACCAGGTTTGCTACCGGTGTCATGCCGACAAACAAGGCCCGTTTGTTTACGAGCATCCGCCGGTAACCGAGAACTGCGCCATATGCCATGAACCACACGGCACCGTGGCCAACAACTTGATGCGGCAGCCGACGACCTTCCTCTGTTTACGCTGCCATTCGGGACACCGGGTGGGGCCAACGTTTGGAGCTCACGCGTTCGCCGGAGTGCCCGACGTGGGAACAGACGTGGGATTACAACAGGCGTTTTACACCAACTGCACCGATTGCCACTCCCAGGTACACGGAAGTGATTTGGCGTCGCCGAACAATCCACACGCACTCCTGAGGTAGTTTTTTTCAGAAGCCTACGCTACCGCGGCCCCGCGATGCGGTTGAGTGAAATGACTTAGGACCCAAAAAAATGACACGAGCTGGTTTTGTTCTAGCTGTGGCCTTGCTAATCCTGCCGCAATGGACAGCGGCCCAGGAGTGGTCGGCTACCGTGTCCGATGCGGCAGATGATGTCGATGGCAACACGACATCTCCAGCCGCGAACGGATCGGCCGTGACGCCGCGACTGAATGGGTTCCGGGCGGGTTTGGAGGAAATACTTCCGCAACCGCTTAAATCCCCCGGGAAAATGGTGGCAAACGCGCAACAACGACTGGGTACCTCCGCCATTTTTTCAAACGGCTTTTTCGGCACTCCCACGAATGTATGGCAACGAACCAATTATGCAGTCCACTGTAATGACAGCCGCTGTTTCCGCTGTGGTCGCGATGTGCAAGGTCGGCCGAGTTACGGTCCCACAACGGCTGTTCGATTCGGCTGGTGGGGCGTCGATTCTGGTGGCAGCCCGGTCAAAGTGGGCGAGTTTCAGGATTTGGCGTCGGCGCCTTTCTGGGATCTGGATGGAATCTGGACGAACGGATCGCGGACGCTGGATTACACACTATCGGGCTTGGACAAAGAGACCAACAACGCGCAAGCCTATTATTTCGCCGGCCCGCATTTGGCGGTCAAATTTGATTACGGACGATTCTTGCACCGTGTAGACCATGAACCGCTGGCCACGTTCGATCTGGACAGCGGCCCGCCGGGTCCCACGGACAAGGCGGTGGGTCAAGACCTCAATGTTGACGAAGATTATGCCATCCGCGTGCAGCAACTTGAATCGCGTTTTCAGGGCCGCCTGACCAACAATCTCAAGTGGAAAATTGACCTGTGGGGCATGCGCAAGGCCGGCGAACGGCAAGCCAACGCCATGGGCCATTGCTTTGACCTGAATCCAGCAGCTGGCAGTCAAAACCTGACCTGCCATGTGCTCAGTCAGCGACAGGTGATCGATTGGACAACGATCGAAGCCAAGCCAGTGCTGGAGGCCAAGGTCGGCAAGACCGTCATCGAGTATTCTCGAACGATGCGGGCATTCGGGCAAAACGATCAAATCGTGAGCCGCACGTATACGGCATTTGACTATTCGCCAGCCTTTGGCAGCGGGGGTTCTCCATTCGTCTACGGTTGGGTCGCGGAAAATTTTACGCAGATCGACCGGTTGAAAATCAATGTGCCGCTGGACGAAGCGCACGAGCTGTACACGCACGTGTATTTTGGCGATACGGAAAACCAATTTCGCGACACCCGTCGTGATTTCGATGGCTACGACATTCGCCTCATCAGTCGCCCAATCGACGATGTGACGTTAACCGCATACACCAAAGTGGACAGGCAAAAGAACCAGCTTCCCACCACGTTTCTCACGGCGCCACCGTTTGGAATTAGCTCGGGAAATCCCGCCGAATTCGAACCGGGTTCGCTCCGTCACCCAGTCAACTACAAAAGCGCGCGAATTGGGCTGAAAGGAAGGTGGCAATCGCGCGCCAAACGGCGGTTGTCGGTGGCCGGTGGCTACGAGTACTTTGAACTGGGACGCGATTTCGCCACCGCCGACACCCGCTCGGGACCGTTTACGCAAGAGGACAGCCAGACCCACCTGATCAATATCGGTCCCTACCTGAGGGTGTCGCCGGCCCTCGACACGTTTGTTCGCTACCGAGGTCGCTACCAAAACAATCCGTTGCTGGGCGTGCGCGCGTCAGATGGAAATTTCAACACCAATCAACCGGAACACAGCCATGTCGTCGAATTTGGAGGGACATGGAACCCGACCATGAATTTCATGGCTACGGCTATGTTCGGCATCGAAAACAGCTGGCACGACTCGGCGCTTGTCGATTTTAGCGAAGACAGTTATCCGATTAACTTTACGATTTGGTACGCGCCGACAGCTTGCTGGTCGCTAACCGGAGGTTATGCCTACCTGCCGAATTGGATCGACCAGGATATTACCATCGGATTTCGCGACAATCCGACGGAGACCACCCGCTGGAACTATGAGGGGTACAGTCAACTGTTCAGCATCAGCAGCAACTACGCCTGGACCCCACGGACGCAATTGGTGGGCGGGGTCGAATGGAATTGGGGCAACAACGTGTTCTCAGTGCCGCCGTCACCGGCCGGCGCGGATTGGTCGGCGTTGCCGACGTTTGCCGACGTGATTGTGGAAACCACGCGGTTCAACTTGGGCATCGATCATGCACTTCGTCCGGGGGCCAGCGTCTATATCCGCTACGTGCATTTCGACTATGAAGACTTGTCGGCGAGCTTTAACAGCGGCACCGCCGACATGTTCTTGACCGGTTTCACCATGTTGCGGTGAACGGGCCGCCGGGCCGCCGCCAAATTCTCACCACCGCGGCCAAGTCCTACGTGTCTTCGCCTCAGTGACCATCCAGCCTGGGTCGCTGGTGCCAATGCCGCGGGCCAAGGCTGTCGGGCCCCGCCCAAAACACGGTGGCCAGCAGGCGGTCGCCAGGATGCTGCCGCAACCAACGCCTCGTCATATTTTCATCACATTTGCCGGTCCGCGTTGCGACCCATCCATGACCGTTTCGGTTGATGGCGGGCGATTACGCCCGGATCGTCTGGTGCGTGGGCGCACGAGCCGGCAGTTCTAGTGTGCCGCTTCACGTGTGCTTCGCGCGTAAAAAGGCGGCGCATTTACAAGATTCACCGTGTTGCGAACACAATCGCTCGACGCAACGGTGTCGGCCATTGATATACTTTTACCGGTGGGACAATTTGGTACGTTTTTTGCTTTCGTTAGCTTGGCCTTGCCACTCGGCCATGCGCGTTCGTGAGCAACGGTGACAGACAAGGTATCGAAGGTGGCTTTCGTTACTGAACCGCCTTCTGACAGCTTCGGAGGAACTCAAAATGAAAACTAGTTTGCCCAGCATGTTCTTTAGAATGGCCGTGGTTGGTGTATTCGCGATAACTGCCGGACTGCTGGTCGTACTTTCGACAAATGACTCACCGGCGGTTTCGGTCGCCCTGGTTACGTTTCAAGAGTCCCTCAAGCCTCTTGACAATCCGCCAGAAGGTCAGACTTATATGGGCACAAAACAGTGTTCCGCATGTCATTTTGACCAGTTCATGTTGTTTCGGCAGACAAAGCACGCAAAGGCATTTGAGATTCTTCCGGAAAAATACCGGGAAGACGCCAGTTGTTTAGAGTGCCACACCACCGGTTACGGTGAAGAGACCGGATACAAGGATGCCACCACGGCGCATTTGGCGGGCACGTCGTGCGAGGCGTGTCACGGACCTGGCAGCAAGCACGGGGAAATTTCCCAAGAATTTGCCAACAAGAATTTGACTGAGGAAGAGCAGATCTACCTAAGAAGCACGATCCACAGAATACTCCCGGATAACATTTGTGCTAAATGCCACAAATCTAAAGGTCACATACCCCATCCGGAATACGACAAAGAATAATCGCGCCCGG
>JBFILF010000364.1:0-5890 GCA_041599835.1 Pirellulaceae bacterium | reverse complement strand
CTCAAATGCCAAGTCGATGAGTGAAACGGATCATCCTAGGGCTGGCCGTTTCCACTGTCAACGCAACGAAAGCGCCACGATTGACCGCCGTTCGGTCAGCTCCACAGCAAAGATGGCGGTTTGATTGGACCGGTAGTCTACTCGCGCAACCCTTGGGGCAGGCCATTGGGAAACACGTCGTCGATCACTTGCTTGATGTAGGCTTGCCGGTTAGCCGGTTTGGGATGGGTGCTCATCATTTCCGGCGGCCCGCCGCCACCGCCGGCTTCGTCCAGGATCCGCATCACGCCCAGCAGCGCGCGTGGATCATAGCCCGCTTCGACCATCAGCTGGACGCCCCATTTGTCCGATTCCAGTTCGTCATCGCGCCCATACTTCATGTTGATCATCTGGCCGATCGCCGCCGCCAGGCGTGCCGACTGATGCGAACCGCCGGCCACGCCGGCCGCGCCGACCAACCCCTGTGTCAATTTTTGTTTGGCCAGCCGCTGGGCGCCGTGCCGCATCAAAACGTGGCCCACCTCGTGTCCCAATACCCCCGCCAGTTGGCCCGGAGTCTCCAGGCGTCCATACAGCGCAGCGGTTATAAAAACCTGTCCACCCGGCAGCGCAAATGCATTCACGGTTTTGGAATCCGCCAACAGGTGGAATTCGAACCGATAGGGATTTTCGCCTCCCGAGCTGCGCACAATCTTTTGCACCGCCAAAACCAGTTCGCGGCCAATTCGATCGACACTGGTTTGGGCCGATTGATCCGCATGCAATCCCCCGTGCTGGGCGGCCATCTCCGGCGCGGCCTGCAGACCAAGTGCAATTTCCTGTTCCGGGCTCATGGCCACGCGCTGCGTTTCGCCCGTGATCGGGTTTTTGGCCCCCATCGAAAAATAGGACATGACCGAAAACAAGGCGATCGCACCGGCAATCAACAACCGCACCGGAATCCCAGTCCGTTGGCTGCGCCCTCGAGGTCGGCGACCGCCGTAGCTTCTACCATGCGACATGTTGGTTTCGCCCAGAATAAATGCAGACTTGGTTCGGCAGCGACTCGTTCCCCTTAGCCGTCAACCACGGCATCGTCGTCGGGGTCGCGTTGCGGATCGATTCGTTCGAACTTTGGCGCGTTGGTCAAGTACTTTGAAAACACGAATTTGTGCAGCGTCAACATCAAACCGATGACGGCCACGATCGAAAGCATACTTACCAGGGGAGTGGCGGGAACCGTGGCGCCGATGAATAAAGCGAAAAGCACATATGCAATGTAGGCGGGCCAATCCACCGGGAACAGGTAGTCGGCCAAAACCAGCACGACGGCGCCAGCAAACAGCGACCACAGGATCAGCGGCTGGTTCAACAACAGCAGAATGCTTTCCATGTTCTGATTTGCTCCATGGATTCAACTTGCGCTACGCTGGCAGCTAGTTGCAAACCGCCCATTTCACCGTTTTTTTAACGCAACTTATGTTTAATGCAACTGCTGCTCCGAACAAACGGTCTGTGGCCAGGGCAGTGGGTTGACTGGCGGCCGGCGAAAAATACTCGGCGCCAACGGCCGCAGCCGACGCGGGGGCAAATCATCGGTCCTTTGTTGGCGACCGTAGCCCGCCGACCTTGTCACGACGGTTATTCGCCAACATCATCGAACAACGTCGCCTGTGGCGGGGGTGGCAGCTTGAGATGTTGAAACGCCCGCGACGTGGCGACGCGACCGCGCGGCGTGCGCAGGATTAAACCGGTGCGCAACAGAAACGGCTCGACCTCATCAACCAGCGTGTCTGTGGAAGCATTCATGGTGGCAGCAATCGTTTCGATCCCGGTTGGCCCCCCGGCACACACCTGAATCAACGTAGCCAAATACTTGCGATCCTGGCTGTCCAAGCCCAGGGCGTCGATCTCCGCCATTGCCAGGGCGTCGCTGACCACCATCGAGGTGATGTGTCCTTCCGCTCGGGTCTGGGCGTAATCGCGAATCCACCGCAATCGGTTATTGGCGACGCGGGGAGTCCCGCGACTGCGAAGTGCGATATCGTGTGCGGCGGCCTGGTCAATTTCCACCCGAAGTTTTCGGGCGTTGCGGACAACGATTTCCGTGAGTTCGGCAACGTCGTAAAACCCCAGGTGTTCGCGATGTTGAAATCGATCGCGCAATGGTCCGGACAACATTCCGGCTCTCGTGGTCGCGCCGATCAACGTAAACGGATTGAGCCGAAAACTGTGAGTGCGGGCATGAATTCCATCGCCGTGTATCAAGTCGATTCGGAAATCTTCCATGGCCGTATACAAAAATTCTTCAACGGCTTTGGAAATACGGTGAATTTCATCGATGAACAAAACTTGTAAATGTTGCAGGTTTGTCAAGCTGGGCACCAAGTCTTTGGGTTTGGTCAGACTGGGTCCGCTAAGAAATTCGATGGGGACGTGCATTTCGCGCGGGATACACGTGGCAAACGTGGTTTTCCCTAACCCGGGCGGCCCGTCAAACAGCACGTGACCCAACACTTCTCCCCGCTGCCGGGCCGCTTCGATGGCGATTTGGAGGCGCTGAATCACGTCACGCTGCCCGACCATTTCGGCCATGCGTTTGGGACGCAGCTGGTTGTCGTCCGGATCCGTTTTGTTGGCGGCCAAGGATGACGGGGCCCGCGAGTCTGGTCGATCGCCCGACGACGCTTTGGGACTTGGCCGCTTGCGGGGGCGACCCGCCGCGGATCGACCATCTATGATCGGCTCGCGAGACATTGGCGAGAATCCTGGTTTGGCTGGGAATACGACCGCACTATACCAGAGCCATCAACTCGCTGAATACCTCAGTGAGCGCTGCTCCTATTGAATCAGTACTTCGATCGGACACAATCCAATTGGTGTGTCGCGCTGGTGCGGCACCTGCCGCCAACCATCCAATGCCTGAATGCACCGGGCCATGGCAAAATCACGAACTGCAAAAGTCGCTCTGTTTCGCCTGGTCGAGCAGTCCTCCCTGCCAATTTACCTGGTCGCGGATGATTTGAGCATCGCGTTTGGCAACCTGGCAATGTGCCAATGGACCGAACAAGATCTCGACTTCCTGACAACGTTGAAATGCATTTATCATTCCGGGGTCGATCTGACGCCAACCCAGCAGCTGGCGGCAGGACTGTGCCCGCCACCAACCGCCTTTCACGGTCATCGCGAAGACGGATTTGTTTTCGTCCGTCGCGAAAACTCCACGGAATTTCGCCAGGCTTGGTTTCAACCGTTGCCGGACAATGAACCTGGCCGGTGTCCGGTGCTCGTGGTGGTGCACGGCCATCCGGTCGCCGCGCCCCCTGGGCAACTTACCAATCAGTCGGACAACGCCTCCTTACACGCTGCCATCGCACAGATGCAATATGAAGCGGCCAGTCGAGTCAACATGGACTTGGTCGTTGGAAATAGTCCGCAATCCAGAAAGATCCGCAAGCAAATCGACGTGGCCAGCCAAACGGGAGCCAACGTTCTAATCGTGGGTCCGCCAGGCAGCGGCCGCCGGCAAATCGCCGAGCTGATCCATTTTGCCCAGGGACCTCAGCAAGCCGGACCGCTGATCCCGATCGACGGTACTCTGAGTGACGCGGAAATTGTTCAGCGAACCGTCAAGTCACTGTATCGCAATGCAAAGCTGAATCCCGATGAGCCATTGGGTCGGTTGATGCTGTTGGATTTGGACAAAATGCCGGCCGCCGCGCAATCGGAAATTGTCGGCTTTTCAAAGCTGCCCGATTTTCGCCTGCCCATGATCGGAACCTGTACGGTGCTGGACAAAACCATTCGTGACGAATTGTTGAACGAAATTGCCACCCTGACGATTCGCATACCGGATCTGATTGATCGACGACAGGATTTGCCGTTACTGATTCATGCTTTGGTGGAGGAGTACAATGTGCACGCCGGCACATCGTTGGCTGGGTTTGAAACGCAAGCCGTGGACATGTTGATCGATTATCCGTGGCCCGGTGACTTTTTCGAATTGAAAGAAACAGTGGAGTCGGCTTGTGCCGCGGCATCTGCACCCATCGTGGGTGTCGACGATCTGCCCCATCACTTTCGACTGGCGGTGCGGTCACTGAATCACCAGGTACCTGGCGGCGATCCCGAATTGCAACTGGATCAGTTGCTCGCCGATATCGAACTGGAACTGATTCAGCGCGCCATGGCACATGCCCAGGGAAACAAAAGCCAAGCAGCCAAACTGCTGGGAATTAGCCGGGCCCGTTTGATCCGGCGGTTGTCGGATCATTCGTCACAGGTTTCGACCGACGATTCAAAGGGCATTGACGATGCAGGCGGGTCTGAAAGCAACGGAGAGTGACATGTCCCGGTTCCCGCTGGCCTGCTCGCCGCCCGTTTTGCACGTTTTGCTGTGCCAGCGCCGACGTAATTGGCTGCGAGATATGCCTGTGCTGATGCTTCACAAAGACATTCAACTTCAGGTATTCGATCGGACGCCGCCCTGCGTGGCGGCCGCGACCGTGACACGTCCCACCGGTTTGGCGGTTATCGAAATCGATCTGCACGACAAGCTGGATGATATCGACCGTCACGGCAAACTGCAGGTCGTTCATGATATCAGCCGGCTGGGGTGGAAGGTCGTCGTGGTCGGCGGGCGACCGTTGGCGGCGATGGAATTACCGCTCATTGCCAGCGGTGCAGTAGCTGTGGTGACGACGGTGTTGGATTTGGATAAAGTGGAAATGGCGATGGCCCGGTTGTTGTCGAATCGACCGCAACGGATTCGAACCTGGCGCGACGAGCTGTTTTCGCGCCTACCTTGGAAACCTCAGTTTTCCCACCCGATGAAAGGCACCACCAGTGATGAGCGAACGCGGCCTGACCCTTGAAGATTTGAACAAGTATCTGGAATCGCTCCGCGATCCGGAAACCGGCCGTTCGCTGGCCCGCACCAAACAACTGGTGGAAACTTCGATCGATGGTCAGACAGTCCGGCTAAAGATCGGATTGACCAGCCACTCGGCACCGATTCGTCAGCGGCTGCGGCAGAAATTCGTCGATGAAATTTCGAACGAGTTTCCCGATTGCCAATCGGTCGAGATTGAATTTGTCGAGCACCAACGCCCAACACCGACGCTGGGTCAAATCGGTTTGAAGTGCAAAAGTGTGATTGCCGTGGGATCCGGCAAAGGGGGCGTCGGCAAGAGCACCGTCGCCACTTGCCTGGCGATTGGATTGAAGCGCATGGGATGTCGGGTCGGGCTGATGGACGCCGACGTTTACGGCCCCAGCATTCCGCAACTGACCGGCGCTGCTGGGCAGCCTGCCCAAAGCGGAAACAAAATTGCACCCATTGATTTCGATGGCATTCCCATCATGTCGATCGGGTTTATGGTCGCGCCCGATCAGGCCGTGATTTGGCGAGGACCGATGTTGCATTCGGCCGTCACCCAGTTTTTGCGCGACACCGATTGGGGCGAGTTGGACTATTTGATCATCGACATGCCACCAGGGACCGGCGACGTGGCCTTGACGCTGTCGCAACTGATCCCGGCGTCGGGCGCCGTGGTCGTGTGCACGCCGCAAAAAGTGGCGTTGTTGGATGCCATCAAAGCCGCCGCAATGTTCGAAAAGGTAAATATCCCGCTACTGGGGATTGTGGAGAATATGAGCAGCTTTATCTGTCCCGATAACGGAAAAAGCTACGATATTTTTGGCAAGGGCGGTGCCCGGCGGCTGGCTGAGCAAATCAATGCCCCATTTTTGGGCGAATTGCCAATTTATTTGGAAATCCGCCAGCGGGGTGACAATAGCGACACCGCATCCAACTTCGACGATCCGCAAATCGCCCCCTACCTGGAAGGTTTAGCCATCGAGCTGGTTTGGTCGCTGGCAGAAAAAGCGGCTGCGGAACCGACCAAACCCG
>JBFILF010000363.1:0-5895 GCA_041599835.1 Pirellulaceae bacterium | reverse complement strand
TGGCATTAAATAATTTTGCACCGCTTCGGGCAGCCGGCACAAAACGCTGTCGGGATGCGCGTCGCGCACGACCAGGGTGAGCGGACCAGGCCAGCAGCGACGGGCCAACCGAATGGCCAACGGCGACATGTTGGGAACGTAATCCAACGCGTCATCGGCACTTTTGATCGCCAGCGTCAATGGTTTGCGGTCGCGTCGCTTGGCTTCAATTAAATGCTCGACGGCTTCGGGCAATAGAGCGCTTGCGGCAATGCCGTAAACCGTTTCGGTCGGTACCGCCACCAATTTACCTGCCGCTAACGCCTCAACGGCTCGATGAACCGCATCGCGCGGATCATCCGCCTGTTTCAGATCAATTACCGCCGCTGGCATACGCAGAATTAAGAGGGTGTCATGACACGAAGTGGCAATAAGCTACTATATCGATAATCATTCTCAGGGGTCAAGAGTTGACAGCCACCGGCGGCGCACGAAAGTGGCAAAAGCTGCGTGACGATTTGTCGACTCCAACTTGCAATTGGGAGCATCATGCCGAATAAGCGCCATCTCTGGATCGGGTTTGACTTGGGCGGGACCAAGATGTTGTCGGTCGTGTTTGACGGCTCATTCATTGGTCTGGGACGGTCTCGCAAACGCACCAAAGGGCACGAAGGCCAAAAAGCCGGTTTGCGTCGGATCGCGCAAACGATCAACGAGGCACTTAACGATGCCAAGGTGCAACCCAAACAGTTGGCGGGCATTGGAATCGGTTGCCCCGGTCCATTGGACCTGGCCCGCGGCGTCATCGTCGAAGCGCCCAACTTGGGTTGGAAACGCGTGGCGATTAAAGATTTTCTGGAAGACGAATTTGGTTGCCCGGCGGTGGTCGCCAATGATGTCGATGCCGGTGTGTTCGGCGAATACAAATTTGGTGCGGGTCGCAAGGCGAATTGCGTCGTCGGCATTTTCCCCGGCACAGGCATCGGCGGCGGTTGCGTTTACCAAGGCCAGCTGATTCAAGGCGCCAATTGTACGTGCATGGAAATCGGCCACATCCCCATCCTCGCCGACGGCCCGCTGGATGGAGCCGGCAACAGCGGCACGCTGGAGTCCGTGGCCAGCCGGCTGGCCATTTCCGGTAATGCCGCGCAGGCTGCCTATCGAGGTCAGGCGCCAAAACTGCTCGAGTTGGCTGGCACGGACATTTCGCAGATTCGCAGTGGCGTGATCGCCGAATCCATTGCGCGCGGCGATCAGGTCGTTGAACAAATTGTCCAACATGCGGTTCACCATCTGAGCAAGGCGGTAGTGACCTGCGTGCTGCTGCTGGCGCCCGAAGTGGTCGTGTTGGGCGGCGGGTTGGTGGAAGCCATGCCGCAAATTTTTGTCGACGGCGTGTCGAAGCTGGCGCGAAAGCAGGTGCTACCGCCTTACCGCGATGTATTCCGCGTTGTGGCGGCGGAATTAGGCGACGACGCGGCCGTCATGGGTGCCGCCGCCTGGGCTCAGTTTAAGCTAGATAAGTAAACAGCACGCCGGTTTCGTCAACAGCGGCCCCCCTGCTTGCGACATCATCCGCCAGATTTGAAAAGTTGACCGACATGGTTAACAATGGCATTCAAACCGCTGGCGGTTCACCATTAACTAATTGCATCTGCCGTCCCGGAAAGCGCCGCGAGAACGGCAGACTGCCGCTGATGTATGTTCGGGCGGCCAATCGGCCGAATCCGCGTCGATTACCGGCGGCCAATTCTTATTGTGGTGGCGTTCCCATGGCAGAAACTGCGACCGACACAAAAATGTCAAGCACCAATTCCGTTTCCACTACCCGAATCATGGCCGTCATCGACATTGGGGCGACGTCGGTGCGGATGATGATCGCCGAGGTGGACGACGGCGGTGAAGTCAATCGGCTGGAAACACTCGCCCAGGCGGTCAATCTGGGAAAAGATTCGTTTATTAAAGGTGAGATCGGCCGCGAAACGATCGAAGACTGCGTTCACGTGCTGAAAATCTACCGGACCAAACTGCACGAATACGGATTGGATCAGTTGGATCAAGTTCGCGTTGTGGCCACCAGCGCGGTTCGCGAAGCCAAGAATCAACTGGAGTTTCTCGATCGCATTTACATTGCAACCGGTTTTATTATCGATCCGTTCGACGAAGCTGAATTGCACCGCGTGACTTTTTTGGGCATTCAACCTTATCTGCAGCAAAATCCGGAATTGATGCAGGGTCAAACGGTGATTTGCGAAGTGGGTGGCGGCAGCACAGAGTTACTGGTGATTAGCGATGGACACGTTTCGTTTGCCCGCACCTATCGGCTGGGTGCCCTGCGACTGATCAAGACGCTCGAAGCGTTTCATACGCCATTGGCGCAATCGCGCAACCTGATGGAATCGCAGATCGAGCAAACGATTCAACAGTTTCAATCGTCGATCGGATCCGAGCCGACGTCGAACCTCGTGGTGATGGGCGGCGACGTGCGGTTGGCGGCCGCGCGGCTGAGAGGCGAATCATCTAATGGATCGATAATCTCGTTGACGGTTGACGAGCTGCGCCAATTTACCGAAGACGTGCTGGCAGTCAGCCCGGATGCCCTGGTGGCCCGGTTTTATCTCAGCATTCCGGAGGCCGAGTCTTTGGGACCGGCGCTTTTGACAAATTTGATGATCGCGCGATCGTTGCAAGTCGACGAGGTGCGGGTGGCGACGGCCAATCTGCGGGATGGGTTGATCAAGGAAATGACCACCGGCCGAAAATGGGTGGGCGAAGCCGAAACTCAAATCATCAACTCTGCCATTGCATTGGGGCGCAAGTTCAAGTTTGACGAACGGCATGCGCGTCATGTGGCCAAACTGGCCATAGAGATTTTTGAGCAGTTGCCGGAAATCCACCAACTCGGCGCGCGATGGGAAGCCATTTTGCAAATGGCTGCGTTGCTGCACGAAGTCGGTTTGTCAATCAACGAGCGCAGTTACCACAAACATTCGATGTACATCATTCGCAATTCCGTGTTTTTTGGAGTCAGCGGCAAAGACTTGAATTTGGTGGGGCTGGTGGCCCGCTACCACCGGCGCGCGATGCCACAACCGAATCATGAAGTGTACTCCAGTTTGAAACGAGATGACCGGGTCGCCGTCGCAAAATTGGCGGCCATTCTGCGTGTGGCCAAAGCTTTGGATGCGTCCCGTAATCAACGGCTGCATGACATCAAATGCGAGATTTGCGGTAATACCCTGTTGATCCACGTTGACAGCTATCGGGATCTGTCGCTGGAACGACTGGAATTAAGCCGGGAAAAACCGCTGTTTGAAAAAGTGTACGGGCTGAACATTGACCTGCAGCAACAGGCAACCACGGATTAACTTTTATTACGCATGTCCAACAATTCGAAATACGAACATTACTTGAACCGCGAACTCAGCTGGCTGGAATTCAATCAGCGCGTTCTGGATCAGGCCCGACTGCAGGAAACGCCGCTGTTGGAGCGGCTGAAGTTTCTGGCCATCACTGGTTCGAATCTGGACGAATTTTTTATGGTTCGCGTCGGTGGTTTGCTGATTCAGTCGCGCGTCAGTCCCGAAACGCTGGACGTTGCCGGCTTGCGCCCTGACGAACAGCTGGATCGGATCAATCGCCGTGTCCGCACGATGATGCAGGACCAGTACCAATGCTTTAACCACGAACTGTTGCCGGCACTGGCCGAACAGGATATTCGCCGGCTGGCCATGAATGAGCTGGATCCGAGGCAACAAGCCCATTTGGGGCGGCTGTTTGATGAAGAAGTATCGGCGCTGATCAGCCCCATTGCCGTTAATGAGTCGACTGATTTTCCGCTGATGACTTCGGCCCCGCTGGGATTATGCGTGAATTTGCGGGGCGCCACGCTCCGGAATACCACCGACGACTCCGATGACAACAACGCCACGCGATTCGCCATCATCACATTGGCCCGGTCATTGCCGAGAATCGTGTCGGTACCGTCGAAAGCCGGATTTCATTTTGTGCTACTGGAAGACTTGGTGTGCCATTTTGTCGGCAGATTATTCCCCAAGCAAACCGTGGAAGAGTGTGTCGCCTTTCGAGCGACCCGTAACGCGGATATCGCCGTTGACATAGACGCAGCGGCCGATTTGTTATCCGATATGCAAGTCATGCTGGACGCCCGCAAAACCAGCGAATGTGTCAGACTGGAAATCGCCAGCGACGCCAGTGCCGCCAGCCGCCAATTCCTGCAGGAATGCTTGCTCAAGGATGACAATTACATTTATCTTGTGCCGGGGCCGATCAATCTGGCGGCATTCATGGGATTGGCCACCATCAAAGGCCATCGCGATTTGAATTTCGAACCGTGGCCGCCACAACCATCGCCGGACTTCAGGAGCGGCGACGATTTGTTCGAAGTGATTGCGGCGGACGATCGATTGCTCATACATCCCTACCAAGTTTACGACCCGGTCATTGAATTTGTCGAAACGGCGGCGGCTGATCCCGACGTTATCGCCATCAAGCAAACGTTGTACCGCACAAGTCAAGACAGCCCGGTGATTGCGGCGCTGCGCGAGGCGGCGGAAAACGGCAAACATGTCACGGCGATCGTGGAGTTAAGGGCGCGCTTCGACGAACAGCAGAACATCGGCTGGGCCAAGCAATTGGAAAAATCCGGCGTCGACGTGGTATACGGTGTCCGCGGCCTGAAGACGCACGCTAAAATTTGTCTGGTCGTGAGGCGCGAAACCGGCGGCATCCAGCGCTACACGCATTTTGGCACGGGTAACTACAACGAATCCACCGCGCGGATTTACAGCGACGTCAGTTTCTTTACCCGCGATCCCCAGTTGGGCGCCGATGCTGTTAACTTCTTTAACGCCGTGACCGGGTTGTCCATCCCCCAGACCATGCAAAAGCTCGTGGCCGCGCCGATTGATTTACGCGAACGTCTGCTGGAATTGATCGACGTGGAGACCCAAAATGCGCGAAACCGACGGCCTGCCGCCATCCGAGCCAAAACCAACTCACTGGTGGATCGCAAAGTGATCGACGCACTGTATGCCGCTTCTCAGGCGGGCGTTCAGATTGACCTGAATGTCCGCGGCATCTGCTGCCTGCGGCCGGGCGTCACTGGACTCAGCGAAAACATTCGCGTGGTCAGCATCGTCGATCGATTTTTGGAACACGCCCGCATCTTTTATTTTCTGCATGGCGGAGATCACCGCGTATTCATTTCCAGCGCCGATTGGATGGTTCGTAATTTGCAGCGCCGCGTTGAATTGATGATTCCGATTGAACACGCCGGCTGTAAAAAGCGTTTGATCGCAGCCCTCAACTGTTATCTGACCGATAATGTCAAAGCCAAACGGCTGCTGCCCGATGGTTCCTTTGAACCGGTGACGGCAGAAAACCAGGTGCCGATTCGCAGCCAGCAAGTGCTGTACTCCGAAGCGTGCCAATTACATCAAACTGGCCAACAAACGTCGCGTACCATTTTCGAACCACACCGGGCCGGCAGCGAGCGCGGTGATTCGCGGAGCCGCCGCGGCTGACGCCCTCCGGAAATGAACCACCGGCAAATTAGCGACTGGCGCTGCCGGGTGCCGGTTGCCACATGGGGGCTGCGTAAGGAGTCACGCTAGACTGATTCGGCGGCGGTTGCACCGGTACCGTTTGGATCGGGGGCGTGACGTTTTGCTGAATCACCGGCGGAGGTGAATTGGGAGTTTGCAACCAACCCGGGCCGCCACAGTTGCCACACGAGCCCCAACCATTGCCGTAGCAGCCAGCGAACGCGGTGAGCGCCGCCAACATCAATCCAACTGCCAATAATTTAACTGGTTTCATTATTGTTTCCTGTTCGTGAAGTGCTGGTTAGAAGTCCGCAGCAGCCGGCAGTCAAAAAGCGATACCGGTGCGGAG
>JBFILF010000362.1:0-5910 GCA_041599835.1 Pirellulaceae bacterium | reverse complement strand
GGGATGCCACTTGTGCTGCACGCTAGCTACCTAAGTATCTGGCAATGAACGAGTTGGGAACGGCATTGAATTTACATATTGGCAGCCCATCCCATTTTCCCTATATGTGTGCCCACAAATTGCAATTGGGGGGCCTTCGCCGTTTTTTTGTGCTTTGGATCGATCGAACGTACAACTCCGTTTTCGAATTTGACGAAAAAAGGCAATGAGGGCGCGCAACCGCAATGGCCTATTAACAGGCGGTTGAGCGCAATCTTGCGAGGCATGCCACGATGGGATCGCGGCGTTGATGTCAAAGATGTTTTGGTTTTATTAACAGGATTAAGGTGACGATGGCCGTATCGATCGTGACGGGTTCGGCAGGACTGATCGGCTCGGAAGCCTGCCGCCACTTCGCCGCGCTTGGCATGGATGTCGTGGGGATTGACAATGACCTGCGAAGTCATTTTTTTGGCTCAGAAGGCTCAACCGAGTGGCAGCGACTGGCGCTACAAAAAGAGTTGGGCAGGCGATATCAACACCATTTAGTTGATATTCGCGACGAGGACGCGATCGAACAACTTTTTCGCCATTACGGTTCTGCTATTCAATTGGTAGTGCATGCGGCGGCACAGCCCTCCCACGATTGGGCCTCGCGCAACCCGAAAATGGATTTCTCGGTTAATGCGACGGGAACGCTGAATCTACTGGAGGCGACGCGGCAGTATGCCGAATCAGCGGCTTTTGTTTACACATCGACGAACAAGGTATACGGCGACAATCCAAATCGTCTACCCCTGGCCGAACATTCATGGCGCTTTGAGATTGATCCGGCGCATCGTTACTCAGCCGGAATCAGCGAAGACATGTCAGTCGATCAAAGTCTGCACAGCCTGTTTGGGGCGTCAAAAGTGGCGGCCGACATATTGGTTCAGGAATACGGCCGCTACTTTGGATTGAGAACCGGATGCTTTCGGGGCGGCTGTCTTACGGGTCCCAGCCATTCAGGCGCCCAATTGCACGGATTCCTCAGCTATTTGATGAGATGCACGGTTACCGGAACGCCGTACACCATTTTTGGCTACGCGGGCAAGCAGGTGCGGGACAACATCCACTCGGTGGATTTGATCAATGCCTTTGACCATTTTTTCAGATCTCCGCGGTGTGGCGAAGTCTACAACATTGGCGGTGGGCGATTCAGCAACTGTTCAATATTGGAGGCCATTGAAATCTGCCAAGGCATCGCCGGTCGCCAACTCGACTGGACGTATACGGAGCGTCATCGAAGGGGCGACCACATCTGGTGGATTTCAGATTTCAGCAAGTTCCAGCAGCACTATCCCAATTGGAAGCCAGCTTACGACGTGCGGGCGATCTGCCAGGAAATCTACGACGTGAATGTGGATCGCTGGACCGTCCGTCGTGCCGCGTGAATCACGCGCCGGTCACGTGTCCGCCATGGCGATTCATCGACTTCGAATCCAAAGAACACTTATGAATCAACCCCAACCGTGTCGCGCCGGAAAAGATGCAATTTGCCCGGACCGCAAAACATATCGGCTGGAATGTCAGAATCACGCCGAGCCGCGACTGGTCAACTTTTATGATCCGGAGGAATTCCAGGGCAACGTTTTTCGCTGGTCCAAGCCGGTGTCGATGGTGCGGCTGGAAGTGCCGGTTGATGACTACGAAGTCACGATTGAAACCTCAGGCTTGCGTGGCGCGGACTGCAATTTTCAGTTTCAATTGATCTGGAACGAGCACGTCATCCCCCCACAGCAGATTCAGGTAAATCAGGGCCAGATCCGATTTGCCGTGAGGCGATCGTTGTTTGTCTCCGACCGCGAACAGCGATTGACGATCGCCTGCAAGGCCCTGGACGCAGAAAAGGGCCGCCGCCAATTGGGAATGCCAGTGACGTACATCGAACTCACCAGCCGGATATTGCCAGCTGGTGTGAGCGATGAATCAACCGTGGCTCCAGTGGGTAATTCCCGCGCCCGCATCCGACGCAAAAAGTGGCGGCTGGGCCATATCAAGAACCTGTTTCGCAAGAGAATTCCAGAACCTTGCCTGCCCATCTGGCAAATTGAAATGCCGAACGTGCCGGCGCTTCAAGCCAATGGCTTGGACAACCGCAGTTTGACTGCCCGTCAATGTGATACCGTTGTGGTGTCATCGGTCGAGATCAACTCGCGGCATGGCACCGGACTATTGATCCAATATTTGTTTGGCGATTTTTCCGATGTGGCGACGGTCGTTTCTCAACGTTGTTATTACGGCGAGCGTGTTCGGTCGGCGGCCCATTACGAATTGCCTGGCGGCGAGTTGACTCGACACGAGATTTATCAACAGGTATTGCAGTGGTTTGCCGCCGCCCCGCCCCGCCGGGCGTATGTGGTTCCGTTTTTTGAAAGCGACATGATCGTGGCGATCGCGCTGAAGGATTTGTTCAATACCAAAATCTGTCTCCACGTGATGGACGACAATTGCCTGTACAGCGACGAGATTCCGGCGGCCACAACCGAAGAGGTTATTCGCAAATCCGACCTGAGTTTTGCCATCTCACCGGAGATGCGAAATGAATACCAGCACCGATTCGGCATGAAGATGTGGGTGTTGCCACCGATCGTCCCGCACCAATTGATTGCCGGGGCGCACGAATCTGATGCGGAGTTGGAATGGCCCCATGGCGATAGCCAACCAATGAAATTTCAGTGGATGCGGCGACTGAAAGATCGCTTGATTCGCCAGTTCAGGCCGCATGCCAGCCAGCGGTCGCGGGGGATTCTCATCGGCAACGTGTGGGATCGCAGCTGGCTGGACTTGTTGCGCGAAACCATTCGGGACAGCGGGCTGGAAATCGATTGGTTTTGCAATAATCCCGAGGCCGTTTGGCTGAAAGAATCCATCAGTGACCTGGACCGGGACGGAATTCATTTGCATGACGCGTTGTGGGGCAAGGCTTTGGTTGAGGAGCTGAAGAGGCGGCCGTTTGCAATTATGCCGTCCGGTCGACTTGAAAGCCGTGATGTGCGTGAGAGTATCGCGCGGCTCAGCCTGCCGAGCCGAATCCCGTTTGTGGTTTCTACTTCGACCACTCCGATTATGGTCCTAGGCAGCCAGGAATCGTCAGCCGCGCGATTCATCAATCGTTTTCAGTTGGGCGCGGTCGTCGATTACGATGCCGCAGCGTTCCGAGAAGCAGTACAAGCGTTGCTCGACACGGATGTGCAACGGGCGATCCGCAGCCGCGCCAGGAAACTGGCCGCCACCTTTTCCAATCAGGACCTCGATTCCTGGTTGTGGGCCTCGTTAGAAAAGTCGATTCCACACGATGATCGTTTCGAAAAAGTCTTCGCGCCTCAAACAGGTGAATTTGCATTTTTCATCGATCCCGATTCGCCCAGCTGTATCAACTGGGACAAACGGCCGGTGTGGCAAATGTTGCGTCGGCTGCAGCTGCAGGGAATTGATCCGGAAATGATCATTGACGTCGGGGCGTCCAATGGCGTCTGGTCCTGGACGGCCGCCAAGGTGTTTCCAGAAGCGCGGTATGTACTAGTTGATCCGCTGTTTTCGCGCTATGACCCCGATCACCGTCAACATCACCTCGATGGATTGAAACACCACGAATTGATCGAAGCGGCAATAAGCAACCGGTCCGGTAAGACGGAAATGATGATTTCGGACGATCTCTATGGAAGCTCGCTGATCGACGTCAGGCAATCACTGCGCGGGCCGGCAACGGCCGAGGTCCAAGTTATGACGCTGGACGAACTGGCTCGGCAACGGCGCTGGAGTGGCAGCACATTGATGAAAGTGGACGTGCAATTTGCCGAACACCTGGTGATCGAAGGCGGGCTGGAATTTATTCGTCAACACGTTGATGCCATGATCCTGGAATTAACAATCCAGCCGGAACACCCGCATGCCAAAACCTACCGCGAAATGCTCGAGCTGATGGATGAATTGGGTTACCGACTGCTGGACGAGATGGAAGGTTGGAGAAACCCCGTGGACGGACGGCTTGAACAAAAAGACGCCGTATTCGTACGGGCCGAAAAGTCAATTTTGGCGCGGGCTGCCTGATTCACTTCCAATCTGCGAGGGCCCGTCGATGGCGGGAAACGTCGGTGTTAATCATCAGTAACGCAATGGGCAAGTCGGCCAGCTCTGTGATGTTTTGGTACACCGTGCAGTTGCTGCAGGCGGCTAGACCCGATACGAATCCACGGGCCGTGAGTGAACTGACCCAACGCGGCGAATTGCCCGGAATCGATGGGTTCGTTTACCCCCTGGACGACAAAACCGTACGGCGGTTATTGCAGCTAGTGGAAGCGTCGGGGCCCGTCGTGGTTAAAACGCACTACTCGCTGACTCCATTGCTCGAATCGTTGTTGCGAGAAAATGTGGTTAAGGCCACGTTTTGCTTTCGTGACCCGAGAGACATGATTTTGTCGGCCATCGATCACTACCGGCAGACCAAGGCGGCCGGCAAACCGCAATTTAATCAATTCACCAGTGTCATCGATTCACTCGACGTCGCTGCCAAGTGGTGGTGCCACTTATCATGTGAGTGGGTCGAGTCGGGATTGGCCTGCCTGTTACGGTATGAAGACATTGTTAGCGATCCCCTGAATCAGGTAATGCGAGTTCGCGATCATTTGGGGCTGACAGTGGACGATGCCGTTATCCATGCCATGCTGGCCAGGGAACAATTTATACGGAAAGTAGGCATAAATTGTTTTAACCGAGGCGAGTTAATACGGTACCCCAAAGAAATGAGTCTCTCGGAGCTAAAAGCATGCAACCAGGTACTGGGAGATTATATCGCTCGACTGGGCTACCCGGTCCAAATTGGGCCTGCAAACAAACAAGTCGCTTAGCAATCGCATCGTGTGCATGATTGGTCGTTGGCATTCGACGGGATGGGTTTTCGGTTAGATCTGTTGAGTCACATGACTGCTATAATGAACGGCGTCTCAAAACCAACGTCACCGCTGTATTTTCTGCACATTCCAAAAACAGCGGGGACCAGCCTGCGTTACTGGCTGGATGATCTGTTTGCGGACGGCGACTGGTTGCCGTGCCATACGCTCCAGGAATTGACCGCGGTTGATCGCGACCGAATCAAACAGTATCGATTCTTCAGCGGGCATTTCTCATTTTTGCTGTACGATTTCCTGAAAGAAAGGCCGCTCACGGTTACTTGGTTGCGCGAGCCGGTGGCTCGGGAGATCTCCCATTACAACTACAATCGCGGTCGATTTGACGAATTAATTTCGCTTGCCAAAAACGACGGGCGCCGCAAATGGATTGACCACCTGCATCGCACGCGCGACATGTCGCTAACCGAACTTTGCCAGTCCAGCTGTTATTTGGGCTTCAGCGATAACATGCAAGTGCGATACTTGAGCGGCGCATTTCCCGCCGGCCGCCGCGTGAAATGTGACGAACGGATGCTGGAACAGGCCAAACAGAATTTGATGCAGTTATTTCATTTTGGAATCTGCGAGTTGATGAATCCAGCCGTCGATCTGCTCAGTTACCGTCTCGCCTGCCCGCGGCGGCCGCTTCGCTTTCATTTCAACGCAACGGAAAAGACAAATTGCCCAGACCATTCATTGTCAACGCGAGATCTGAATCTAGTCCGCCATGTCAATCGCTTTGACCTGCAGCTTTACGAATTTGCCAAACAACAATTTCTTCGCCGGTTCGCATCGTTTTGGATGAAATTCGATCCGGACGCCGCCGGCAGCTGCCCGCCACAGATTCTCGAACAATATGCATGCCCCAGCACACAACAACGACTGGACGAATTTCTCAAACAGCATTTTCAAAACCGGCACACAGAGACAGCGCCGAGGGTAACGCATGCCCATGTTGATTTTAGCGATAACGTCATTCATGCCGGGTGGTACCCGCGTT
>JBFILF010000361.1:0-5928 GCA_041599835.1 Pirellulaceae bacterium | reverse complement strand
GTCGACTTGGCCCGCAACGACCTGGCCCGCATTTGCGAGCCCGGGAGCCGACACATTGCCCAGCTATTGAAAGTGGATCGATACAGCCACGTGATGCATTTGGTTTCGCGACTGGTCGGCACATTACGGCAAGACCTCGATGCGCTGCATGCTTATCAGGCGTGCATGAACATGGGAACGTTAACCGGCGCTCCCAAGGTGCGGGCGATGCAGCTGATCCGGGAGCTTGAGAACCGCCGTCGAGACAGCTACGGTGGCGGTATTGGTTATTTTTTGGGAAACGGTGACCTGGAAACTTGTATCGTAATCCGGTCGGCATTGGTATCCGACGGCGTCGCCCACGTGCAAGCCGGTGCGGGTATCGTTTACGATTCGAACCCGCAATCCGAAGCCGATGAAACGCGGAATAAAGCCCAGGCGGTGTTGAGTGCGCTGGCCAACGCCCATCTTGGCTGAGCGAAGAGAGTTGCAACGATGGCGTCCAATGTGATATTGCTCGATAATTTCGACTCGTTCACCTACAACCTGGTCGACCAGTTTCGGAGCAGCGGCAACCAGGTGACGGTTTATCGCAACGACGTGTCGCTCGAGACAATCGCAAAACGGCTGGAGATCGACGAAAACTCCGTTCTCGTCTTGTCGCCGGGACCGGGTAGACCGGAAGAGGCGGGCTGTATGTCGGCGTTGATTGAAACGGCTCGGGGGCACCATCCCGTCATCGGCATCTGTCTCGGCCATCAAGCCATCATCCAGTCATATGGCGGCAGCGTGGGCGCCGCCAACGAGGTATTTCACGGTAAAGTCTCGCAAATCGAGCACACCGGTGAAGCCATGTTTGAGGGTCTGCCCAGCCCGTTGCCGGTCGCCCGTTATCATTCATTGGCTGGCGATAACATCCCTCCGGATTTGAAAGTGATCGCCAGAATGGGCGATACGATCATGGCCGTTGTCAACGAGGGGGATCGCGTCTGCGGATTTCAATTTCACCCGGAATCGGTCATGACGCCGCAGGGCATCACGTTGTTAAGCCAAACACTCGATTGGGCCACGCAGTCACCGGCATGAACTCAACCTCTTCGCACCAATCGATCCAGAACCTTGTCGGAAAACTGCTGGAAGGTGGTTCGCTGGACCGGGACGAATCGACGGCGATGTTTTCGGCCGTGGTCCGCGGCGACGTGCCCGACGTGTTGTTGGCGGCGGCGCTAACCGCGCTGAAAGTTCGCGGTGAAACAGCTGACGAACTGGCCGGGGCCGCGGCGGCGCTGATCGATTCCGCCACGCCCTTTCCGCGTCCGGACTATCTGTTTGCCGATGTCGTGGGGACGGGGGGAGACGGCCAAAACACAATCAATTTGTCGACAATTGCCGCGATTACGGCAGCTGCTTGCGGCGCCAAAATCATCAAACACGGCAACCGGTCGATTTCAAGTTGTTCCGGCTCTTTCGATCTGCTCGAGGCGCTTGGGATTGATTTCAACATGTCTCCGCAACAAGCGCGGTTGTGCGTCGATGAATTTGGCATTTGTTTTCTGTTTGCACCCAACTACCATCCCGGGCTCAAACATGCGGCGACCGTTCGAAAGTCGTTAGGCGTGCGAACGATATTTAATTTGCTGGGCCCCTTGGTGAATCCCTCCCGGCCGCCGTTGATGTTGTTGGGAGTGGCGCGGCCTGAGTTGTTGGCGCCCATTGCCGGCGTCCTTGCCAGCAGCGGCTGTCAAAGCGCCTATGTGGTTCACGGCAGCGGCGTCGATGAAGTGGCCATCCACGGTCCGACAACGACGATTGAAATTCCGGATGTCAAACGATTCCGGGAATACAGACCCGAGGACTTTGGAACGAAACCCTTTCCTTTGGAGGCGCTAACGTGCAACAACGCAGCTGAAAGCCATCGGCGCTCCATGGCGGTTATGCAGGGCAAGGGGTCCGCCGCTGAAAATGCGGCCGTCGGTGTTAATGTGGCGCTGGTTCTCAAGTTGTTTGGGCATACGGATTTGCCTGCCAATTTCCAGCGCGCACTGCAGGCGCTTGGAGCGGGCCAGCCGATGAAGCTGGTAAACTCAATTGCAAAGGCCAGCGGCTGATGTCGACGATCCTTCACGAGATTGTTGAAAATCGGCGACAGGTAATTGCCGCCTGCAAATCACGGCTGCCGGAGGAAACTCTCCGCCCGCAGCTGACGAGATCCGATCGCGATTTCGCGGCTGCCCTGCGGTCCCCGTCTCCCGCCTTCATTCTCGAGTGCAAGAAGGCGTCTCCATCGCGCGGATTGATTCGCGCCGATTTTGACCTGGACCAAATCGCGCGTATTTATGGCAAGTTTGCATCGGCCATTTCTGTTTTGACCGAACCCGACTACTTCCAAGGTTCACTCGACAACTTGCGGCAAGTCCGCGCACAGGTCCGACAACCGGTTTTGTGCAAGGACTTCATCGTCGAGCCATACCAGGTCATGCTGGCCAGGCATTACGGCGCTGACGCGGTGCTATTGATTCTGGCCATCCTGGAGGATGATCAATATCTCGAGCTGGTGAGGCTGGCGAGTGAGCTCGGCATGGCCACACTGACCGAAGTCTCTACCGAAAATGAACAGCGTCGTGCCATCCAGTTGGATGCCGCCATCGTCGGTATCAACAATCGCAATCTGCGTGACATGTCCATTGATCTGAACACCACGATTAGATTGTCCGGCGATTTGCGGAACAAACGCACCGTCATCAGCGAATCCGGTTATTTTCGCCATGAACAGGTTCGCTACATGAGTCGCTTTGTCGATGGCTTCTTGGTCGGCAGTTCACTGATGGCCGAAGATCATCTCGAAATCGCCGTTAAACGAATCATCTTCGGAGACAACAAAGTCTGCGGTTTGACGCGACCGGCCGATGCCGCCGCGGCGGCGGATTCCGGTGCCGTTTACGGTGGACTGATCTTTGCCCAAACGTCTCGCCGTCGAATTGATTTGGCGACGGCGCAAAGAATCAGCCAACTGAAATCCCTGAGGTTTGTGGGTGTATTTCAGGACCAACCTCTCGGGGACGTGGCAGCCATCTCCCGGCAACTTGATTTGTCAGCCGTTCAGCTGCACGGGTCGGAGCCTCCGGAATTCGTGGCGCAATTGCGCGATGAACTCGGCGAGAGCTGTGAGATTTGGAAAGCAGTCTCGGTTGACTCAGTTTCGCAATGGATCGGTACCGGCGTCGATCGGCTGCTGGTCGATAACCAGACGACTTCAACCGCGGGCGGCACTGGCGTACCTTTTGACTGGTCGCGGCTGCCAGCGGAAAACCGTGAACTTTTGGTGGTTGCCGGTGGCCTGGGCCCCGACAATGTCTGCCAGGCGGCGCGGCTGGGATGCGGGGGGCTCGATTTCAATTCCGGCGTTGAATCCGAGCCGGGTGTCAAAGATGCGAAAAAAATCAATCAGGTGTTTTGCCAATTGAGGGAATACAACGGCTAAATGGCGCAACTCGCAGCATATTTCGGCAAGTACGGTGGTCAGTTCGTCCCGGAAATCCTCGTACCGGCATTGACTCAGCTGGAAGCTGCATTTGTCGAATCCCAAAATGATGAGGATTTCCAGTCCGAGTTCGAAGGGCTTTTGCGCGATTTCGCCGGCCGGCCCACGCCGTTGACGCTATGCCGAAACCTGACTGCCGGCACGGCCAGCAAGATTTACCTGAAACGAGAAGATCTGTTGCACGGAGGCGCTCACAAAACCAACCAGGTGTTGGGACAGGCGTTGTTGGCGCTGCGGATGGGCAAGACGGAGATCATCGCCGAAACGGGTGC
Source organism: Pirellulaceae bacterium (assembly GCA_041599835.1). Classification (GTDB taxonomy): domain Bacteria; phylum Planctomycetota; class Planctomycetia; order Pirellulales; family Pirellulaceae; genus CAJQPP01. The sequence goes on along the minus strand of JBFILF010000361.1, from coordinate 2,136 downwards.
CGGGCAACATGGCGTGGCGGTAGCCCTGGCCGGTGCGTTGCTGCGTTTGAAGTGCCGCATTTACATGGGCGCCAAAGATATCGAACGCCAATCGCCCAATGTGTTTCGCATGAAGTTGATGGGTGCCGAAGTGATTTCGGTTACCAGCGGCAGCGCCACGTTGAAAGACGCTTGTAACGAAGCGCTGCGCGACTGGACCGCAACGTACGACCGCGCGCACTACCTGTTGGGGACTGCGGCCGGCCCGCATCCCTTTCCCACCATGGTCCGCGAGTTTCAGCGGATGATTGGCCGCGAAGCACGCGAGCAAATCCTGGAAAAGGAAGGCCGGTTGCCGGACACCATTGTGGCCTGCGTCGGCGGCGGTTCGAACGCCATCGGCATCTTTGCCGATTTCATTGACGATGCCGACGTCCAGTTGGTCGGTGTGGAGCCGGCCGGTGAGGGAATTGAAAGCGGCCGCCATGGTGCGCCGCTGAGCGAGGGCCGGGAAGGAATTTTCTTTGGCATGAAGTCCTACCTGATGCAGGACTCGTGGGGTCAGATCGAAGAATCGCACTCCATCTCCGCGGGACTCGATTTTCCGTCGGTGGGCCCGCAACATGCGTACCTGAAAGACACGGGCCGGGCTGTCTATACGTCAGTGACCGACGATCAAGCCATCGATGCATTTGTGCAGCTTGCCAAGGCCGAAGGCATCATTCCCGCGTTGGAACCTGCACATGCCATCGCCTACGCCATGGAAATGATTAAAGAGCGACCCAAGGAATCGCATTTGATTCTCGTCAATTTAAGCGGCCGCGGTGACAAAGATATTTATACCGTTGACGAGGTGCTTCGCCGGCGAGGAGTTTTGTAATGGATCGCTACGCGGCATGTTTTGAGCGGCTCGCGCGGCAGCAGCAAGCAGCGTTAGTACCGTTTGTCGTTCTAGGGGACCCGAATCGTGAGGACTCGATTCGCATCATCGAGTCGCTGATTGAATCCGGCGCTGATGCACTGGAATTGGGGTTTCCGTTTTCCGATCCGCTGGCCGACGGGCCGACCATTCAGGCAGCCATGGATCGGGCCTTGCGGGCCGGCGTGACTCCAGACGATTGTTACGCAATCCTCGGGCAACTGCGCCAGGCCCATCCCCAATTGCCGATCGGACTGCTCGTATACGCCAACATTATTCACGCACTGGGATTGGACGAGTTTTACGGCCGCTGCGCACGCTTGGGCGTCGATTCGGTGTTGGTGGCCGACGTGCCAGTCACCGAGTCACAGCCGTTTCGCGAAGCGGCTACCAAGCACGGCGTGCTGCCAATCTTGCTATGTCCACCAAACATCAATCGAGATGCGTTAACGCAAGTCGCTCAACACGGTGCTGGATACACTTATTTGTTATCGCGGCCCGGCGTCACGGGAACAAACGTAGCGGCTGGACGGCCGGTGGGTGAGCTACTGTCGCAACTAAAACAGCTTGACGCTGCACCGCCGCTTTTGGGCTTTGGCATCAGTACGCCACAGCACGTGGCTGATGCCATCCATTGTGGTGCGGCTGGCGTGATTTGTGGTTCCGCGATTATCGAGCGGATTGAACGCAATCTGCCCGACCTCGATGCCATCGTCGACGAACTGACGAATTACGTCGAAGGAATGAAATCGGCAACCCGCTAGCGCGCCGTTTCGCTTCATTGCCGCGCCGGGCGGCCGTGGTTGCCGATTGTGGTTGAACTTCCGGTTCCGGTTGTCGAGTGAACCCGACATTTCAGGTAACACGCGTGGCAGTTCAAAATCAATCAGAAACGCGACCGTCAGGGAGCGACGATAATAATTATCCCTCCCTTATGGTCGGGGTTCCGGTTGTCGAGTGACCGGAAGCTGGCAATCCTGCTCGCTTATACTCAGCTGATTGTGTCGACGTAGGGATCCATGCCGAGTTCGCGCTGGGCGGTCTGGCGTTGTCGCTCAAGGAATAGCAACATTTTGCGGCCGCGAAAATGTTTACGTTCGACCCGCTGCTGGGCTTGCCTGAAGTATTTGGACAATTGCGGCGACGGATGACTGGCGCGGCGCCCCATCGCCTGTAGCCGCGCGGCAAGCTTCGGTCCCAATCCGACCAGCAGAATGTCGTCGTCCAGCGACATGTAG
>JBFILF010000360.1:0-5948 GCA_041599835.1 Pirellulaceae bacterium | reverse complement strand
GTCGATTGCCAGCCGCCGTGTATCTGCGTTGGCTACCGCCACTGATCATGCATATGAATATACGTTGCGGCAAACCGCAAATATCTGCGGCCGGTGCGGTAGATAATGTGATAGAAATCGTCAATAACGTCCGCACGGCGTCACAAGTTGATTTAGGGCAGGAAGTGCACCAGTTGCACTTTATATCAACGACGCCGTATTTTTTTTCATTTTTGCCGCTGATTAACACGGTTGTTGGCGTACTTTGGCGGCCATGACCCGCATTCGTCGACTAAAACACGGCGACGAGTTGGGCAGCACCGACACCCAGGAAATTGCCCAATGCTGTGCCAAGCGAACCGACCAGAATCGCGGGTAGCACCAAATCGTCGCGGCCCAGACTCCTGGCGATCGCCAGTGCCGATGTCCCGCCTCCGATGTTCGCTTGCGAGGCGACTGCAACGATATCTCGGTCAATCCGCAGCACCGCTCCGACACCGAACGTGAAAGCGCCATGAATTCCGACCACCACAGCCACAAACCACAACAGTCGCAAACCGCCTTCCAATGACTTAAGTGCTTGCACATCGCATAACGCACCGATCACCGCTAGAAAAAGATAGACCGCCAGCATTCCGAGCGTTCGCGTGCCGCGAAGCCTTTGGATCAATGGCATTTGGGCCAATATCAATGCGATTGCAGTCAGTACGAGCATCGCGGGAATCTCAAACGCCAATTGTTTCGTCCAATTTGACAACCCGTGAGAGACGGCAATTGCGGCGGCTCCAAGCGCCACCAAAATCGCCAAATCCAACGGATGGACCATTTCCGTGTCTTCGTCGATTCCCAAACTGACGGTTCGTTTTCCCGAAGCGACCAGTTTGGATGCCCGGCTTCGCAAATATCCGATTCCCCGAGGCACGGCAATTGTCACCATCATCCAAATAGTCGTAAAAATGTTGTCGACGACCACGGCGCCGGCGAACAGGCTGCCGGTTTCGCTAACTTGATACTGGGATGCCATCGCCACAAAATTAATGCTTCCGCCAATGTAAGTGCCGGCAAACATTGCTGCCAAACCAACGTAATTTTCGCCGAACGACTCTGGACCCCCGACGACCAGCATTCCGACAACAACACCGACGACAGTACCCAACGACCCGACCAAAAACAGTCCGATCATCGGCGCGCCCGCCTTGAGTAATTCCCGCAAGTTGACTTGCAACAAGATCCAAAAGATGGCCAGCAGGACGACGTCACCCAACAACCAGTCGTAAACTGCCGATCCGCTGGTTGTTGTGGGAATCAGGCCCAGGTTGGCGACCACCGCGGTGATTAGAATAACCAGCAGGGCAGTACCCAAGTGCCGCAACCAGGTGTTTCGAGAAAGCCATTCAGCAACGGATAGGCAGGCGCAGAGAACCCCAAGAACCATTAGCGGATCGCTTAGCATTCAATCAGTTTCGCATACCGCTGCGCGACGAACAATCAGCGAGGTGTTACTTTTCTTGGCGGTGCATTTGCTCGAGTTCGTCCAAATCGACCGGTTCTTGGTTTTTAATCATCTCGATGTTCTTAAGTGTTTTTTCATTCGGCTCAAATAACGCAACCAATTCCGCGGTCACATCAACGACCTCGACCTTGTCCAAATGGAAATTACATTGCCAGACAATGGCAACGACACCGGTCTGTGAAGCGACTCCGGGCAACTGGTCTTTTACATGCAGCAACAAATCGTCGACTGGAACGCGGCCAAAACCCTGTCGATGAAGTTGCCGCTGGTGCTTTTGGCCCCAATCTTCCAGCTTTTTTTGTGTTTCCTTGTCGCCTTCTGCTTTGGCGCGCTCGTACAGCTTCATTTGTTTGCCAACCGGATTGAATTTGGATGCGGCATAGGCAATGGCAATGGCTCGGTTGTCATAAATTCCGATCTTGGTTGTCTCGTTTGGGTCGTCGGCTTGGGCGAGAATTCCGGTCCATGTCGTGGCCAATATCAAGCCGATTGACACCATTGTGATTTTTGACACTTGTCACCTCCCGAAAACTCATGTGAAGTTTCTGCGTGTCGGACAGTCGATGCAAACCGGGTGCCACGCGAGTGAAAATTGCATATCCCCGGTCGCTAACCCTCCTCCGTAACATGCTGATTAAAAATGCTACGTGCGAAGTGGCACGTCATCACACTCTGTGGAGTGCCAAAATAGCGAATCTCAAAGATTCGCCACGACGTATTCAGGGCGCGTTTCGATTCTTCAAATAGGGGCCGACAGCATTCCGACGCCAATCAACTGGGCTCGCGCCGTGCACCTAATTTGGATCGGCCATCATCGTCCATTCGATGACGGACGAAGCGGGTAAGGGATCGACACCCAAGTGGCGCAGCATGTTCAAACACTGTGCCCGATGGTGCATGCCGTGCGTGGTCACGTGGACAAGAACTGCGCCCCGGGTAAACGTGTAGCTTTTTCCACCGCGCGAACCGGTAACCGATTCGTTTGTCGGGTGTGCGGTTGCCAACTCGTTGAGATCGTTTCCGATATCGTCAAGCAATACTCGCAGCTGTTGTGGCGACCGGTTTTCGCCTTCCAACCGCGGCCGTTGCTCGCGTCCGCCCAGAAAGTCGCTCCATCCGCGCATCGCGCCCAGAATATGGGTTATGGTGTCGTGTAACGAACCCAAACCCATTTCAAACGTCTGATGAAATTGTTCGGAACTCAGTTTTTCGCAGGCGTCAATAATGTTGTGGGTCGCCCAAATGTTCGACGCCAACAATACATCTATGGGATCGCTGCTTGGCATAAGGTCCTCTAAACACCCAACGTTCAGCTGTGCATCGTCATCTTATCGACTGTGGCGGCCTGAACAAACGGCCGACCGTTGGATCGGTGAAAATTCCGGGTGGTACGAAACGCAGGACCGTTTGACCCCGCGGGGCACCTCGATCCATGCTCTTTTTTGATTAAAATTTCCGAACAATTGTTCACCGCGCGGGTCCAATTTAAAAACCTGACTTGCGATTTTGGCCGATTTCGACCATATGTAGTTAGATGTTCGCACGTACGCGGTGCGAGTTACTAGAGCCCAATTGATTCGCATCTATGGCTGATGAATCGAGCGGGATTGTCCTAGTGGAAAGGAGGTGATCTGTGGATTATTGCTGTACGAGCCAACGAGGTGGCTTCGCTTAACGGCAACTGGCGGGTTGTCCGTTAGGGCCACCCATCGTCAGGATCACCAAGATCCGAAACGATTAGCAAAAGCCCGAGTGACCTTGCGTTGCTCGGGCTTGTTTTGTTTGCGTCGTTGGCAATTCAGCCAGGCCAGCCGGACGCTGGGCTGGTCATTCACCAGTCTGGCAACGCCCTTCAGACGGCCGGTATTTGGGTGCAACTCCCCCTGCCCTTGCCGTTGCCGTCAATATGGCGATTTGCTATCCTCACAAGATTGTGTTCCTCGGGGCCGCTGTTTGAAAGCCGCGTCGCCCGGTTTCGCTCCTTATGTCGCTTGCCGGCGGCCTGGCGGATTTTTTTGCCGCGACGACAGCCGCAAGCCAAGTGCAACCCCGCAGTTACTGGCCAGTGTTTGGCCCGTTATGAGAGTTTTATGGTAAATCGCAACCTGATACGGAATCTTGAAGACGAGGAAATCTCGCAACAATTTGAACAGCTATTTCCGGACAACGAAGTCGATCCGTCCGAACTGTTCCCCGACGTCGAAGAAGCGCCCGAATTTGAACTGAACAAGATCATCGAAGGCAAAATCATCCGGGTTGATGATGAAGCGGTGCTGGTTGATGTCGGCTTCAAAAGCGAAGGCACCATTCCCCGCAACGAATGGGAAGAGCACCATGACCCGCCCGAAGTCGGCCAGGTGATCCAGGTACTGGTCGAGGATCTGGAAGACGAAATGGGCGAGGCAGACGATCCGTATGGGTTGATCGCCATCAGCAAGCGCAAAGCTGACAATATTCTGCACTGGCAGAAGATTATTGAAAAAGTCAAGGAAGGCGACATTGTTACTGGCACGTGCACGCGCAAGATCAAGGGCGGGTTGCTCGTCGACATCGGCGTGCAGGTATTTTTGCCGGCCAGCCAAGTTGATATCCGGCGCCCCGGCGATATCGCGGATTTTATCGGCCGCGTCGTGCAGTGCGAAGTGCTGAAAATCGACGAGCAACGGCGGAACATCGTCGTCAGTCGTCGCTCGCTAATCGAGAAAGAGCGCCAGTACGCTCAGCAAAAACTGCTGGAAGACCTGGAAGAAGGACAAGTTCGAGCAGGTGTCGTCAAAAACATCGCCGACTTTGGCGCGTTTGTCGACTTGGGGGGAATCGACGGGCTGTTGCATATCACCGATATGTCGCATTCGCGGATTTCTCATCCATCAGAAATGGTTTCCATCGACCAGCAACTGGAAGTGATGGTGCTGAACATCGACCGCGAAAAAACCAAGGTTGCGCTGGGTTTAAAACAAATGCAGCCCAACCCGTGGGACGGTGTCGAAGAACGGTACCCGGTCAACAGCATCCACAAGGGCGAAGTCGTCAACGTGATGAGCTACGGCGCATTCGTCAAACTCGAGCCGGGCATCGAAGGCCTTGTTCATATCAGCGAAATGTCCTGGGTCAAACGGATCAACCACCCCTCGGAGCTGGTTCAAATCGGCGACGAGATCGACGTCTGCGTTCTGGGCATCGACAAGCAAGGCGAACAAATGTCGCTGGGAATCAAACAAACCCAAGCCAATCCTTGGGATCATGTCGAAGAACGATATCCCCCCGACAAACTGGTCAAGGGTAAGGTCCGCAATTTGACGAATTACGGGGCATTCATCGAACTCGAAGAAGGAATCGACGGACTGCTGCACGTCTCGGACATGTCGTGGACCCGAAAAATCAGCCATCCCAGTGAAATGCTGGAAAAAGGCGATGAGGTCGAGTGCAAAATCCTGGCGGTCGACGTCGAGCGCCGCCGCATCGCTTTGGGCCTGAAACAAATGAGTTCCGATCCGTGGGCGGCCGATATTCCATCCAAATATCAGCCAGGGCAAGTGATTCACGGCAAGGTGACCAAAATCACCAATTTTGGCGTGTTTGTCGGATTGGAAGACGGCCTAGAGGGCCTGTTGCACATTTCCGAACTGGCCGACCACAAAGTTGAAAATCCGGAAGAAGTCGTCAATGTCGGCGACGAATTGGAAGTGAAAATTCTGCGCGTCGACACCGAAGAGCGAAAAATCGGCTTATCGCGACGACGCGTAGAGTGGAACGAAGAAAAAGAGGCCGAGGAAAGCAACAAGGAAGCCGCCGGCAATATTCCTGCTGGTGAATTGAAAGGCGGCCTCGGATCTTCGGGTCCATTGATTGATACCGATTCCGGCAATGCCGGGGAGACGGGCGACGACTAAGCCCGATCCAATGGTTCACAAATGGCGCACGAACTAGGGGCAAGGAACCAACTTGCCCTTTTTCGTTTCTAGACCATCCGCCCTCAAACGGAAAACCGTTCCAGATCATCCGAATATCGGCGCTTACGAAGCGGCGTGTACTCCCACCATTTTTTGGGTGGTTGGCCGTTCATAAAATCGACAGCGGACATGAACACATCCAACACGCAAGGATCGTGCAACGAATTCGTGTTGTCACACAGCTGCCGATATAATCTCCACGGGTCGCTGCCAATCAATTGTTGAGGCGTTGCGATGCCGATGCTGCGGAGATCCTCGGCGGTGGCCGGGCCAACGTTTTCAATTTCCTCTAATTGCTGGACGTCGTTTCGATTTGTCTCGTGCACCGCTTTTTTCATGTAATTCAATCTTCCGCAAATCTGCTTCGGATTCCCCGCTCGGGCCACCAATCGCCAATTAATAATTGCGCTATATTAACAAACGCCTCAAAGCGGCACAAATATTATGCCTGAGTTGCCGGACGTCGAACTTTACCTGGAGGGCCTGCGGCGGCACCTGACCGG
>JBFILF010000359.1:0-5962 GCA_041599835.1 Pirellulaceae bacterium | reverse complement strand
GATCGATCGGTTGGTGATGTTGATGACCGATTCCCAGTCGATTCGGGACGTAATTTTGTTTCCGGTCATGCGGCCGGAGCAAAGTTGATTGGGCCATTGATGGCAAAGGAAGGCCATGTATATTCTGCTGCTCGCCTGGCGTTACTTGCGCACCCGCTTCATCGCCGTAGCTTCGATCGTCAGCGTCACGCTGGGTGTGGCGACGTTGATCGTGGTGAACGCAGTGATGGCCGGCTTTGTCGATCAAATGCACGATCGGCTGCACGGCATTTTGTCAGACGTCGAAATTGCCAGCCCGGGTCTGGGAGAAATCTACCAGGTCAACTGGCACTTGACGCAAATCCGCAAGCTGGCCGGGGATGAACTGGAATCCGTGACAGCTGTGGTCCGGGTGCCGGCCCTGCTGCATTTCGAATTCCGTGGCCGGCCCATGACCCACCAGGTGATGTTGATCGGGATCGACGACGAGACGTTTGGCACGGTCACCGATTTTCATCCTTATCTGCAGAACGAACTCAACCGGCAGGAGTTGTCGTTCAAGTTGCGCGACGACGGCTACGATCCGTCGATGGGTGATTGCGGATGGTCGTATCGCCGCGAAATCGCCGAATTCAACAAGCGTTATCAAGAGCAAATGAAGCAATTTCAGCAGCCGGCCGAAACGGTGAATCCAGCGTTGACCCCAGGGAGCGGCAGCGTTCAAGCGACCGACGGCACAGCGCTGGTGCGGCAGCTACCGGAACTGCCGGACGCGCCACCCCAGATTCCCGAGACCGGCATCGATGAACGCCCGAGCATGGCTGTCGAATACGAAGGTCCACCTCCGGCTTTTGATTCATCGGACCAATACCGCCCGGCGATTGCTGATGAAGACATTTTTGATCCGGCCCGCGACCAGTACACGGGCATCATCATCGGCAAGGCGATTGCCCACCGCCGCCTGCCGGCGACCGATACGACGGAGGCGCAGGAAATTTATCTGTTGCGTCCCGGCGACGACGTCAACCTGACGCTTCCCACGGCCGGCGCCAACCCGCGGCCGATCATTGAAAACTGCACCGTTGTCGATTTCTATTCGTCAAACATGCACGAATACGACAGCTCGTTTGCGTTTTTGTCGCTGACCAAGTTGCAGGCGATTCGCGGCATGATCGATCCCTATACGCAGGACTCAAGCGTTTCGGCCATTCAAATCAAGTTGAAACCCGGCGCCGATTTGGACGCGATGCGCGACAAGTTGATCGCTTTCTTCCCACCGGATTTGCCTTATGTGATTCAGACCTGGCAAGACACGCAGCGGCCGTTGTTGAACGCCGTCAATCTGGAGCTGACGATTTTGAACATTCTGTTATTCCTGATCATCGGCGTGGCGGGCTTCGGCATCCTGGCCACATTCTTCATGATCGTGGTGGAAAAGACCAAAGACATTGGGATCCTCAAGGCGTTGGGCGCGCCGGGACGCGGCGTGATGGCGATTTTTTTGGGATACGGCCTGTCGCTGGGGACCGTGGGCACGGGCGTCGGCATTCTGCTGGGCATGTTGTTCGTGTGGAACATCAACGACATCGCCAACCTCGTGCAACGATTATCGGGCCGCGAGATATTCGACCCGATGATTTATTACTTCAATGAAATTCCCACGATCGTCAGCCCCTGGATGATTTTGTGGGTCGGCATCGGAGCGATTGCGATTGCCGTGCTGGCGAGCGTGTTGCCGGCGATTCGTGCGGCGCGATTACACCCTGCGGAGGCGCTAAGATATGAGTAACCAGGCACGCCGGCTGCCGGCCGCAGGCGATTCCTTGACGACCATGCCGACCCAACGGCCGCGGGCTTTGAAAGTCACGCAACCCGTAGCCTTGTCGGCCGTGGAGATTCACAAAAGCTACCGCAAGGGCCGGCTGGAAGTGCCAGTCTTGCGCGGCGCCACATTTTCGGTGTTCGAAGGTGAGTTCGCGGCAATCGTCGGGCAAAGCGGATCGGGCAAAAGTACGTTACTGCACCTGTTGGGAACCTTGGACCAGCCGGACCGCGGCGAAATCTGGCTGGGCCAGCAATCGGTCCAACAAATGACCGCGTCAGCCCGCGATCGAGCCCGGAATCAGGACATCGGTTTGATCTTTCAGTTCTATCACCTGCTGCCGGAACTCAGCATGTTGGAAAACGTGATGGTCCCGCGAATGATCCATCACGGCGTGTTGGCGTATTGGCGGAACCGGGGGAAATTTGTCGATCGCGCCAAGATGCTGTTGGACAAAGTCGGTTTGTCACATCGATTGACCCACCGGCCCAACCAGTTGAGTGGCGGGGAAATGCAGCGGGCCGCGATTGCCCGCGCATTGATTTCCGAGCCCAGCATTTTGTTGGCTGACGAACCGACGGGCAATCTCGACAGTGAAAATGGTCACGAAGTGATGCGCGTCCTGTCGCAGCTGCGGCAGCAGGAAAATATCACCATCATCATGGTAACGCACGACGAACAGATCGCAGCTGCCGCGGACCGCACCATTCGCCTGGTCGAAGGCAAAGTCGAAGCCTGACACGGTATTGCGGCGATTTGGCCGCCAAAAATGTCCGCATCGTGGCAACACATTAAAATGATGTGGCGCCAGCGCGTCGTGCTGACGCGTGTCCAAATCTGCTGCTTGGATCTGCCACCAATCGCGACACCTGCCAGCCGCTGATTTTTAGGCTAAAATTGCTATTCCGCTCGCGGCACTATTGTCACCCATTTCGTGGCGCGGCCTTGGCGCGATACCTGGCTGACGTTTTTAGGTTTAAAATCACCGATAGCAAGCGATTGGCAACGGCAGCGGAGACGCCTAAATTCAGTCCCGCAAGTTCAAATTGTGCGAAAACAGTTTAATTGAGCAGTGCGTTTTAAATGAGGCAGTGCGTTCGGCTGGGAGTTAATGCATGTCACAGGCGATAATGGAAGAAAAGCAATATCAACCGGAATCCTCCGTATTCGGTGAATTCGCTGATGAGTACGGACCCGAGAAGGTCGTCTACATTTACGAACCGCGGTGCGGGCTGAAAGCGATCGTGGTGATTGACAACAGCAGCGTTGGGCCGGGCATCGGCGGCATTCGCATGACACCCACCGTCAATTCCTACGAGGTGTTTCGGCTGGCCCGCGCGATGACCTGGAAAAACGCCCTGGCCGGCATTCCACACGGTGGTGGCAAATCAGGCATCATCGCGGATCCGAGAAAAATCAATTTACAGAAAAAAGAGATTTTGATACGACAATTTGCCCGCGGCATCGAAGGCTTGCACAGTTATATACCGGGCCCGGACATGGGGACCGACGAGACCTGCATGGCTTGGGTGCGTGACGAAATTCGTCGTTCCGTGGGTTTATCAACGGTGCTGGGCGGCATCCCGCTGGATCAGGTCGGAGCCACCGGGTATGGCTTGGCCGTGTGCGGCGAAATCGCTCAAGAATTTTGTGATGTGAAACTAAAAGGAGCCCGCGTCAGCATTCAAGGATTTGGCAACGTTGGACAACATACGGCGCGATACCTGGCCGAGCGAGGTGCCATTCTGACGGTGGCCACCGATCTGGATGGCACGATTCACAATGAAGACGGTATCGACGTGGAAAACCTTATCCACTTGATGCGCAACGGCGAGGGCGTCACCGCTTATTCTGCGGCCAAACAACTTCAGCGAGATGATTTCATCGACGTGGACTGCGACGTTTTCGTACCGGCCGCGCAACCGGATGTGATTACGGAAGAAAATGCCAATCGCATCAACTGCAAAGTCATTTTGCAGGGAGCCAATATTCCGTGCACCGGTGAAGCGGAAAAAATTCTTCACGATCGGGGTATTTTGTCAGTGCCCGATTTCGTCGCCAACGCCGGCGGGGTGATTTGCGCATCGGTGGAATACCACGGCGGCACGAAAAAACAGGCGTTTGCCGAAATCGAAGAGAAAATGCGGGAAAATACCCGAGCGGTGTTGCGGCAGGCGGCCAATGAAAAAGTACTGCCACGCGACGCAGCTTTGCAACTGGCCCGCGAACGCGTCCGCGAAGCGATGAGTTATCGCCGGGCCAACTGACTCCCACATAGCGTCTCGTGGCTTGATACAATTGCCTCGTCCATGTCGATCTCAGGGGCCGGTTTTAACACAAAGAACATTGGCTACCGCTTGCTAGCTGCTGACCGGCAGACGGGGTAATCATGCGTTGTGTGCTCACATGAAATATTTGCATGCAGTTACTGCTTGCCGTCTTCCATGATCGTCCAAGTTCGTTAAACCCGCCGGGCAAAATCCCTCGGGCCGAGGCAGGATGGACCGGCCGCAAAATGGTCATAACTGGAAAATAAGTTAAACCTATTTTTTTCTGGAAAACAGGTTTAACTGGAATCTTCGTTAAATTCCCCAGAGCTTAAATGGCGATGAGGTGTGTGGAGGATCGCTCTGCGATTGTTTCCACTGAATCTTTCTGTCTGTTGCCAACGAAACGCGCCTGTCAGTTAAGGGGGGGAATCATGGCCAAGTCACGATTTTTCGTGTCTCAGCGCTATTCCCAAAACGATCCATTGCCGTCCAACGCCCGGCCAATGAACCATCCACCCGAGGGGTTTGGCTTCCGCGGCGATCGTCCCATGTCGCGTCTGATGGCTGTCGTTGCCGTTAGCGCGGTAGTGATTGCGTCAATGACCAGCACCGGTTGTTGTTTTGTTGGCTCGGGCAGGGCTTCCGACTACATCCACGAATTCATGGAACGCCAGGTTGCGTGCATGCGCGATCACGTGTGGGCCAAACGAGCGTTTCATTTGAGATACGGCCGCTGCGAACGACCGCACGCCACACATTTTCGTGATGGATTTGTGTGCGGATACAGCGATGTGTGCGGCGGTGGAGAGGGGATCGCGCCGACGTTGCCGCCGGAGAAATATTGGAGTTACCGGTATCGATCCAACGAAGGTTCGCAAATGCAGAATGCCTGGTTCGAGGGGTACGAGGCCGGTTCCAGCGCGGCCAGGCAGGACGGAATCACATCGTTTAACACGGTACAGATCTCGCGTGATGTGCAAATGGCCATGCAAGCTGCCGAGCAAATCAAACTACAAAATTCGGGCATCGAAAAAAGTTACATCGTCGATGTGACGCCCGTCGAGTCGATCAATTCGCCGTTACCCCAGTCAACCAATAGCCTGATTCCCCGCATGGCTCCCGGAGCCAACCAGCCCACCGGTCCGACGATGGATCCCACGGCACCCCTGCACGTTATTCCAGCGGATGTACCGGTTATCCAAGGTCAATCCAGTCGTCAAGGAAACTGACGAGGTCAGAGAGTCAACTTGCAAGGCCAACCAACACGCGGCGGCTCGGCCTTGCACCAAGGAGTTTCAAAGTCATGGTGAGACAACCCGCAATGAACAACACGCGGAACCCCTGGCGACGACTTTGGTTGCTGATGCCCATTGGGCTGTGCTACGCCTTGAGCGGCTGTACGTCGGTGATCAACCCAATCAATGCGATCCCGGCAGAGCAAATACCGCCGCAGTTTCTGGCTGAACCGCGAGCCAACAAACGACCGGTCGACGTCTCACTGTTGCGAAACATCAAACCACCCAGCTACATTCTGGACAAAGATGACGTTTTGGGCGTGTTTATCGAAGGGATCTTGGGCAATGCCACCGAGGCGCCACCGGTTACCATGCCCGACCCCAATACCGATTTGTCGCCTGGGATCGGGTTCCCGATTCCCATTCGCGACGACGGCACTATCTCTTTGCCGCTGATTGAACCGATCGCGGTCCGTGGATTGACGGTGTCACAAGTCGAAGAACTGATCAAAAAACGTTACCGGGATCTTGAATTTCTGGTCAATCCACGGGTCATCGTCACGCTGCTTCGCAAGCGCACGTATCGGGTGTTTGTCATTCGGCAGGACAACACGCGGGGATTTGGCTCGAACCAGAACTTGCAGACTCGCGCCTTC
>JBFILF010000358.1:0-5970 GCA_041599835.1 Pirellulaceae bacterium | reverse complement strand
GTGAACCGGAGTGGTTATGCGGCGAGGGGATCGGTTCGTCACGAGCGCCGCTGGTTTCGATGCTGTTTGTGTTGCGTGCCCTGCGCCGCGCCCGGCTATTGACGTCGACGCCCTTGGGCGTGCTGTATTACGCGGATGAGGGTCGGGATTGCCGCTACAGCGAGCCGTGGATTCAGAAGGCCGCTGCGCGAGCCAAAAATGTTCTGGTGCTTCGCCCGGGTAACGAAGGCAATTTTGTCGTGACCGCGCGGCGCGGACAGCGACGGTATCGGCTGCGGGTCGAAGGCCAACCATTGCGGTTGGGAAAATCGACCAGGAAACCCGATGTCCTGTCATTTGTTTTCGACAAGTTAAAGCAATGCACGAATCTTTCCTCCCGCAAGGATCGCATCGCCGTGGCGACATTGGATCTGTCGACCACGCATATGCCAATGCTGCTGCCGCATTTGCTGACGGCGACTATCCTGGTGAGTTATCCCGAAGAAAAAATAGGTGAAATGCTTGAGCAGCAAATTCGGGAGATTCTCAAACACAAAGGGTTGCGCGTGCAGCTGGAATTGATTTCAGCGCGCCCTCCCATGAAAGAACGTCGCGCCAACGCCCGGCTGCTCAAGGCGCTGGAGGACGTGGCCTCGGATTGGGAGATTCCGCTCCGCCGCGAATCTTCGGTCTGGCCGTCCGTCGCCGGATTAATACCCAGTTCGACGGGGGCGCTGTGCGGCGTGGGGCCTGTCGCCCGCAATATCTACACGCCAGATGAAGCGGTCGATCGCATTAGCCTCCTGCAACGGACTTTGCTGGTCGCGGAGTTTTTGGCCGGTGGATCCTCCCGATGAACCGAAGCGTGCAAATTGTCGTCGATACCGACCAAGTTGAGCTGGGGGGCTCGCGGGTTGCCGAGCCGCAACGCGTGGCCGCTTCGCCGGCCGGTGTGCTGGCCACCGCCCATCATTGCGCAACCGACGCCGGCAGGGAAATCCTGGCCGGCGGCGGCAATGCCGTGGACGCTGCCGTTGCGGCCGCCCTGGCGCTGGGCGTTTGCGAGCCGGCGGCCAGCGGTCTCGGTGGCCAAACAATGATGCTGATCCACACGGCGGAACCTCGGCGGACGTTTGCCCTGGATGGCTCGTCGCGCGCTCCCAATCGCGCAACGGCGGACATCATGAAAGAAAAATCCAGTCGGCTGCGCGGGCATCGGGCCACCACCGTCCCCAGCACGTTGGCCACGTTGGATTACGCGTTGCGTGAATACGGCACGATGCCGCTGGAGCAAATTCTCGAGCCGGCGATACGGTTGGCGGTAGATGGTTTTGCGGTGAGCCCGCTTCAAAATCGATTGACCAAACGCGAGCGCAAGAAGCTAAAGACCGGCACGGCCGCCCAGCTGTTCTTAAAGGATGGATTGCGGCCGTTCCCCATTGCCTCAATGTTTCAACAACCGGTGTTGGCCAAAACGCTGCGGCGACTGGCCAAAATTGGCGCGGACGATTTCTATACCGGGCGGATCGCGCGGCAAATCCACTCGGACATGCAAAACAACGGAGGATTGTTAAACCGCGATGACCTGGCCCAGATCCCGCAACCGATTGAGCGAAAGCCGGTTTCGTGCAATTTCGAAGGCATGCGGGTGATCACCTTTCCGCCTCCGGGCGCCGGCCGCACCTTAATCGAAATGTTGAACATTTTGGAAAATGTACCGACGGAAATGCGTACGGCGGACACCCCGCAGGGGGCCCTGATGCTGGCCGAAGTCATTCGCCGCGCGTTCCTGGATCGGCGAGACCGGCCCTACGATCCCACGTTCTACGCACAAATCGACGACAAACGGATGATGAGCGACGATTACGCCCGCCGCGTGGCCCGGGTCATTCGCAAAAGAATTCGCACGCAGGGTGAAACGACTCATTTATCCGTCATGGATCGATTCGGCAATGTCGTTGCGCTGACTCAATCGATCGAACGGGTGTACGGCTCGTGCGCCGCCAGCCCCGAACTCGGCTTTCTCTACAACAACTATATGTCTGCATTCGAATACGAAGACATCTCGCACCCTTACTACATGCGGCCCAACGCGGCTCCGTGGGCCAGTGTGGCGCCGACCATCGTGTTTCGCGGACGAAGGCCGTGGGTGGCGATCGGTTCGCCCGGCAGTGAACGGATCACTCCATCCATTTTGCAAGTACTGATGCGGCTCCGCCAACAGCCTCCCCTGGATGCTATTTCCGCGCCGCGCATGCACTGCACGATTGAAGGCGAAGTGTCATTGGAAGCCACCCGCATGCGTGACGATATACCGGGGGCTCTGCAACGGCGAGGATTCACCATCCGGCCCCGAGATCCTTTTTCCTTTTATCTGGGTTGCGTGCAACTGGCGATGTTTGACAACGACTCGTTTGTTGGCGTGGCCGACCCGCGGCGAGACGGTTCGGCCGCAGGAGGCGACGCGTGAAGTTGCCGATTTTGCTGTCGGTGCCTCATGCTGGTTTGTCCGTTCCGCCCGAAGCCCGGGCGTATTGCCGGCTGACCCACGACGAAATTGTCGCCGATGGCGACGAGGGAGCGGCTGAGATTTACGCGCTGCAGGATGACGTCGCACAATTCGCGACCTCGGACGTCGCACGCGCCATCGTCGATTTGAATCGCGCCGAAGACGATTTTCGACCGGATGGGGTAATCAAAACTCACACTTGCTGGAATGTACCCGTTTATGATCCGTTTCCCGCGCAACCGGTAATCACGGAATTGTTGAGTAAGTATTACCAGCCCTACCATCAACGGCTCAGTGTGCCGGATGCGGCGGTGAAATTGTCGATCGATTGTCACACGATGGCCGCAATCGGACCGCCGATTGGACCGGGTGCGGGTTTGCCGCGACCCGCCGTCTGCCTGGGTGACGTTGACGGCAAGACCATACCCGCAGTTTGGATGCGGGCGTTGGCCCGGCATTTTGAAGACGCCTTTGAGCTGGAAGTGACCATCAACGATCCCTTTAGCGGCGGATTCATCACGCGCCATCATGGCCAGCACGGTCCCTGGGTTCAATTGGAATTGTCGCGCGGACCGTTTATGTCCAGTCAAGAAAAAAAAGCCCGCGTGTTGCAGGCGTTGACGGCGTTTTGCCTGGAAATGTTTTAATGAGCCCGTTGTTAACGGGCGGCGAGCCCCACGGCTCAACTGCGGTCGTTATACACGGCGTAGCCGATGCTCCGGCCAAATTGGCGGTCGGCGACTTACTCCGGCGCGTATTTCAACACGCGAACCTTTTCCATCGTGATTAGACCGTCCTTAACCATGCCGTCCACCTGGGGCATTACGCGATCAATGTTTTCCTGTGAATCGACCACTTCCACGACGATCGGCAAATCCTGACTGAGGCGCAATAAATTCGTGGTGTGCAAATGGCTTTTGGCGCCATAGCCGGTAATGCCGCGCAGCACGGTGGTGCCCGCTAATTTTTCTTTCCGAAACAATTCGACCAGCGCTTGGTATAGCGGTTGTTTGAGGTGTCGATCCCCCTCGCCGATGTGGATTCGCATCAGCAATTGTTCACCATCGAGCACGCGCATCAGGCACCTCCCCACAACAGTCGAACCAGTGTCATACCCAACCAGACGGCCAGCAACCCCATCAACAAATGTGCCGTGACGTTTGTTATTGCCGGCAGGAAACTGCCTGCTTCCAATTGGCGCAAGGTCTCAAAGCCAAACGTAGAGTAAGTCGTAAATGCGCCCAAAAAACCCACGGCGACGGCAATTCGCGTTTCTTGCGAAATCAAGTTGGTGGTTTCGCCAATTTGTTGGACCACGCCCAGCAGCAAGCAGCCAATCAGATTGACCGCCAATGTGCCGTAGGGGAACGACTCCCCCAGCATCTGGTAGGTCCAACCGCTCACGGCGTAACGCCCCATGGCACCCAGCGCTCCGCCCAGGGCAATCATCAACATCATTTGCAACGGTTTTCTCCCAAATATGCCTGGCGAGCAACGAAACACAAAATTTTCGCCCGATTTTCACGAACTGCAATATGATCGAGTATTAATTTATGTGGCCAGGCAAAACAAACAGGTCCAGTCGCGGGTAAACCAGACGACAGCGCAATGGTACGAAGCAATTAGCTAACCATCGGTTTTTCACGGCGGTTGTCCAACAGCAACTTTGGCGTTTTATTTACCTGATGCAAAGCTTGACGTAAGATGCGATTTCGCACAGTTGCAATCCTTCATGACAATAACTTGTTGATGTGAATCCAACGGAAAACCGCCAAACCGGAAAACACAAAGGCATGCAACTGGCCGGGTTGTTGCTGTGGCGATTCGGATTGTTATTGGCCGGCGCCACGGCGCTGTACAACGGCATTAAGTTGTTAATGCGATTCATCGATTTGCCATTACAGCTGGAAATCGGCATTGGGTTGATCATTGCCGGCGTCGCCTTCGTCGCCGCTTCGTTCATTTTGGAACGCGTTGTCGATTACCGTGCCGAAGGAGATCTGCGCGGATGATTCGCTTGATTCGAATTTTGGGCGTTGTGTTGATGGTCGCAGGTGCCATTGCGATCCTGACCTGGTTGATCGAGCCACTGCGCGAGATATGGCCAGTGGCAGTCGATTGGTTTCGGGGGTTGCCGATGGCTATCCAGGTGGGCCTGGTGCTGGCGGCAATCGGGTTTACGCTGTTGTTGGGTTCCGTGATCTGGGAGCGGTTGGAGGATCGCAAGTCGGAGACGGACTTGCTGGACGACGTCTGAACCTGATTGCAAGAACTAAAGTTGTTCCTTATCAGCAGGAGAATCAACGTTGATTGTTGTAACCACTGATTTTGTGCCAGGCCGTGAGATCGACCAGGCTCTGGGGATCGTGCGTGGCAGCACGATCCGCGCCAAGCACCTTGGCAAAGACATTGTGGCAGGGCTGCGCATGATGGTTGGCGGCGAGGTCAAGGAATACACCGAGATGCTGACCGAAGCGCGAAACGAGAGCATGAAACGGATGGAGGCGCAAGCCGAATCGCTGGGCGCCGACGCCGTCATCAACTTGCGCTACGTGACCTCCCAAGTGATGGCCGGGGCCGCCGAGTTGTTGGCTTACGGCACCGCCGTCAAATTGAAATAAATAATTGAACGGCAACTCCGCACAACTTTCCGAAGCTTGGAATAGCGACGGGCGATGGCAAATTGGAGTTGCGGCACCCAAACGAACGCGACGTGCGTGCCATAAACGTCGAGTTCAATGATGCCCATCCGTACGTATAAGTGGCGAACGATGACGGAAGTGGCGCCGCTTAGCCGTTTTTATTTTTTTCGTACCTGGTAATTGCCTCGGCTGGCGTCGTAGTCCAACTCAATTAGACCCTGAGCCGCAATGTCTTTGAGCAATTGCGAGAAACTGGTGTAACCGTAGTAGCCTTCGTTGAATCCGGGATACACGCGGCGAACGGCCTGTTTCAGCGCCGAGCCCCAGACCGTGTCGTAGTCCTGTTCCATGGACTCGAGCAATTCCAGAAGCCGATCGGCGGCTTCCTGTTTTTTGTCTACTTTAGCCTTGCTTCGCTTCGGTGCGCGACGGCTTTTTTTGGCTGCCCGGACCAGGTCATCATAATAGATGAACTCATCGCAATTGCCGATCAATAGATCCGAGGTGGAACGTTTGACCCCGCAACCAATTACGCGCTTGTCGTTTTCCTTGAGCTTGGACACCAATGGCGAAAAGTCGCTGTCGCCGGAAATCAAGGCAAACGCGTCGATATGTTGCTTGGAATAGCAAAGATCGAGGGCATCGACAACCATGCGAATGTCCGCACTGTTTTTGCCACTCATCTTGCTCTGCGGTATGTCGATCAGCTCGATGCCCTGGCCATGAAACTCCCGCACGGCATCGCCGTAATTTCTCCAATCACAATAAGCCCGCTTGTAAACGATGCGGCCTTTTTCCAGCAGCCGCTTGAGCACCAAGCGAATTTCAAATTCACCGGAT
>JBFILF010000357.1:0-5981 GCA_041599835.1 Pirellulaceae bacterium | reverse complement strand
GTGCCATGAGATTAAATCATCTTCGCGGTTAATCGGCGCTGCCAGCGATCGGCGATGAAAATGGCAATCGCATTGACCACCAGTAATATCACCAACAAAACCAGCGCCGTGGCATAGGCTTTGGATTCGCCACCGGGTACGTGCATGGATAAATCATAAATGTGGATCGACAGAGCACGACCGGAATCCAGCAGCGAGCCTGGCATGCGCATCACATAACCGCTGGTGAACAACAACGCCGCAGTTTCAGCTAACACGCGCCCGATCCCCAGCACCAACCCCACCAGCAAACCCGGCAGTGCTTGAGGCAATAAAACCGACAGGACGGTGCGTGTACGGCTGAGACCGAGCGCGGCCGCGGCTTGGCGATAATTGGTTGGCACCAATCGAATGCTGGATTCCATCGTGCGGATCAAAATCGGCAGCACCATCAGCGCCAACGTCAACCCGCCGGCAAGGATGGAATAACCCATTCCCAACATTTGGCAAAACAGCGCGTTGCCAAACAAACCAAACACGATCGACGGCACCGCCGCCATCACATCCAGACTGCGACCGACCAACCGCCCATACCAGCCGCTGCGCCGCGTGAACTCCGCCAACAGGATCGCCGTGCTTCCGCCCAGCGGGACCGCCAGCATCAACGCGATGCCCAGAATCAGCAATGTGGAGACGATGACCGGCAAGATCCCTCCCTCGCGCCCTCCGAGCCGAGGGGACGTCGTCAAGAACGTCCAATCAAACGGCCAGCCGTGCCAGATCAAGTCGCCCACGATCCAACAAAATAATCCGATAATCGCTACCGCGACCAACCAGCTGATCGCGGCCAGACCATGATCGGGCCACGGCCGCGCCGATCGCCGGGCGGGTGCGTCAAGAACTACGCTCTTTTCGGTCTTTGTCATTTTGAAAACAATTTCGCGCCGGCCGACGATTTTTTCCACGTCAACGACTTTATCGACTCGATCACAATCAAGATGACGGCGATACCTATCAGCAAGATCAAGCCCGATGCAAATAACGCCGAGCGATGGTCGCCCAGCGCGTATCCCATCTCCAGTGCAATATTGGCGGTCAACGTCCGTACCGGGTCGAACACGCTGCCCGGCAGTTTGACGACATTGCCGCAGACCATGACCACCGCCATCGTTTCACCCAGCGCCCGCGCGACGCCCAGCAACAGGCCGCTGGCAATCGAACCCCGCGCCGTGGGCAGCGCGATGAAACTGACAAAGGTAAACCGGCTGACACCCAAGGCGGCCGAACCCCGCCAATACGGCTGGGGAACCCGTGCTAACGCATCGAGCGTCACCAGCGCGATCGTGGGCAGGATCATCAGGCCCACGATCAATACGCCGGCCAGTACACTGGCACCCGGCGCGCGGATCATCGCAATCATCGGTACCAACACGACCAAGCCCCAAAAACCAAACACGACCGAGGGTATGCCCGCCAGCAATTCAATCACGCGCCGATAAAATCCGCCGATAATTCGCGGTGCGTAATACTGGCAAAAAATTGCCGATATGATTGCCAGCGGCGCCGCCAACATCGTCGCGCCCAACGTGACGGCCAGCGAACCGACAACGATCGGAATCAAACCGAATCGCCCGTTGGCCGCAGATTCAGCCGGCGTCCATCCGTCATCAACCAGGAATCGATGGCCCACGTTGGCCAACGACGGCATCGCTTCGACAAACACGAACGCGACGATCAGTGCGACCACGAGGCAAGCCAGGCTGCCCACGATTCGCAAAACCCATGCCACGTACGAATCAACGTTCGATCGGGACATAGGCAAACTCGCGGATCAGGTCGTCAACCGCCGCAGACTGGGCGTACTGGATGAACTGCCAGGCAATATCGGATGGAATCGGTTGCGTGACCAACACCAGTGGTCTCAACAGCGGATATTCGCCGCTGGCCACCGTGCGGCTTGAGGCAGCCACATGATCCAACCGCAGCAGTTTAATCGGCGCGCCTAAAGAAGATTCAAATTCTGCGGCGCCGACGGACAGATACGTAATGGCGTTTCGATTTCCGATCACCAGCTTGATCGCCTGTTGGTTTTCTCCGGCGATCAAATCCGCGCTGAGTTGATGTGGTTGAAGTTCTAGATACTCGCTTATCAAGTCCACTTCGCTGCGGCCGGCAGCCCGATCGATCACGATCAGTTGGGCGGCAGAATCGCCCGCGGCTGGCCAACTCGACCAATGGCCTGAAAAAATGTCAACCAGTTGCTGGCGCGTTACTTCGTCAGCGGGATTATCCGCGTGCACTACAAATCCAACGCCGTCCCAGGCGATGGGCCAGGCGATCGCCTGCTTCGACTCGGACGCCTTCAGTTGCCGAGAACTCATGCCGATGTCGGCCAGTCCGGATCGTACGTCGGCGATGCCCCGAGATGATCCGCCGGTTTGCACATCGACGCGAACGTTGGGATGCAGCTGTTCGAATCGTTCCGCAATGGCGGCCACCAGCGGGCCGACGGTGCTGGAGCCGGTGATTTGCAGGGTGCCTTGCAGCGAGGATCTTTGGCTCGCTGTCGATGGCAACGATTGGCACCCGGCAATGCAGACCGCCGCCAGGAGCCAACCGCCCAGCCACCAAGATGTTGTTACGACACGACCATTCATTCGGATGTCAATCATTCAAATCTCAATTGACAACAGCCCAGGTCAATCACTTTGCCGCGCCGCTTGGATTCCACGGCAGGCGACAGGCGGTAGCGGACGGCTTTGCCGTCGCGACGCGCCTCCACGATGCCAGACTCGCGGAGCACTTTAAGGTGGTGCGACAACAGGGTTTGCTCCACCTGCAGATCCGAGTTCAGCTGGCCGACGTTTTGCGGGCCGTCGATCAGCCGCTTGACGACTTCCAATCGCGTTTCGTCGGCCAGCGCTTTTAGCAATTCGGCACAAGATACGTCCTGCGCGGTCTGCATGTTTCCGCTCCACTGAATCAAAGTTACCGCTTCAATTTGATTTGAATATATTTTCAATTGAATGGAATTGCAATTAACGCCAGCCGTCCCGGTCGGCTTTTTGGCCGGGTGGGCGACTTGGGGCGGTACCTAGGGCGGTGGAATCTGGCACTCCCTCAATCGCCGAATTGGGTAGAATGTGCAGAGACGCTTGTTTTGGCGTTCTGGCTGCGTGAAGTTTCAAACAAACTGGTTCCCACAGACCTGAGTGCCATGAAATTCAACAATATTCTGGAAGCGGTCGGCCGCACGCCGTTGATCAAATTGAACCGGATCAATCAAGGCCTGAAACCGACGATCTATGCCAAGGTCGAGTACTTCAATCCGGGTGGCAGTGTCAAAGACCGGATCGCGATCACCATGATCGATGCGGCGGAAAAGCGCGGCGACTTGAAGCCGGGCGGGACCATCATCGAAGGGACTAGCGGCAACACCGGCATGGGCCTGGCCCTGTTGGCAGCGGTTCGCGGTTACAAAGTGATCTTTACGATCACCGATAAACAGTCCCAGGAAAAAATCAATTTGCTCAAATCATTCGGGGCAGAAGTGATCGTTTGTCCCACGGCCGTGGAACCTGACGATCCGCGCTCGTATTATTCGGTGGCAAAAAAACTGGCCAACGAGATACCCAATTCGTATTACCCCAATCAATACGACAACCCCGACAATGTCGAAGCCCATTACTCGACCACGGGACCGGAGATTTGGGCCGATACCGACGGCCTGATCACGCATTTCGTTGCCGGTATCGGCACCGGCGGCACATTGTCCGGCACCGGCCGCTACCTGAAAGAGCAAAATCCCAATATTAAAATTATCGGCGTCGATCCGGTCGGTTCGCTGTATTACGAGTTTTTTCACCATGGCACGGTCGGCAAAGCGCAACCGTATGTCGTCGAAGGTATCGGCGAAGATATTTTTCCGTCCACGATGCATTTTGATGTGATGGATGACTGTTACCAGGTTACCGATCGCGATTGTTTCCTGGTGGCGCGACGATTGGCGCGAATGGAAGGCATCTTTTCCGGCGGGTCCGCCGGCGCGGCGATTTGGGGCGGTTTGGAAGCGGCGCGGCAATGCGGCGAAGACGATGTCATGGTGATCTTGATTCCCGACACCGGCCGCCAATATCTGAGCAAAGTATTCAACGATGAATGGATGCGCGATAACCAGTACCTGGGCCCGGCCATCAAAGTGAGTGCTGGCGAGTGCGTCCGCAACAAGTCGCGATTAAAACAATTGCACATGGCGCACCCCGACGACAATGCCCACGATGCGATGACCAAAATGGAAGAGTTGGACATTTCCCAAATGCCGGTATTCGAAAACGGAACACCGATGGGCTCGATCACCGAGGATAAACTGGTCACGCTCGTATTGCAGGGTTATGACTTGCGGAACACCAAAGTCCGCGAAGTGATGGAACCCTCATTCCCCATCGTTAAACCGGAGACATCGATCGACGAAATCACGGGATTATTGCGGGGTGAAACGCCGGCGGTCTTTGTGAAAATGAACGAACAACAGTTTGAAATCATCACCAAATATGACGTGGTGCACACCATTGCCGGCATGGCCGAAACGGGGGAAGTAGCCACGGGCGCTTAACCCTTTTCCAGGCTTGAGGGGTCGTAGCCAGTCAACTTCCATGCCAACGCTCAACGCAAATCAATCCTCGTCCATCGTTCGCTTGCGACTGCGATGCCATTTCAGGAACAACCATGAAACCAGCCACCAAGGCCGTGCATGCCGGCCAACAACCTGATCCGACGACCGGAGCCATCATGACGCCAGTCTATCTGACGTCGACGTATGTCCAGCAGGAACCGGCGGTGCATTTGGGCTATGAGTACTCCCGCTCGGGCAATCCCACGCGGACGGCACTGGAAGCCAACTTGGCGGCACTGGAAAACGCCCGCTACGGGCTATGTTTCGCCAGCGGACTGGCCGCGGAAAATACTATTTTGCATACGCTTAAATCCGGCGACCACATCGTGACGGCACGGGACGTGTATGGCGGGACATTTCGATTGTTTGACCAGATTTGGAAACAGCTTGGTGTCAGCTTTACCGCCGTCAATGCCTACAACCTCGACGAAATCAAAGCGGCGATCCGGCCGGAGACGCGATTGTTGTGGCTGGAATCGCCTTCCAATCCATTGCTGACATGCACGGACCTGGCAGCCGCCGCCGAGTTGGCGCAGTCGCGCGACGTAAAAGTGATCGTCGACAACACGTTTGCCACCCCCGTATTGCAGCAACCGTTGTCGTTAGGCGCCGATCTGGTGCTGCATTCGGTGACGAAATATCTCGGCGGGCACACCGACCTGATTGGCGGCGCGATTGTCACTAACGACGAAGCATTATTTGAGCAGCTCAAATTCCTGCAGAACGCGGCCGGCGGTATTCCGGGTCCCATGGACTGCTACCTGGCACTGCGCGGCATCAAAACGCTGGTGCTGCGGATGAAACAGCATTGCCAAAACGCGCGGCGCATCGCCGAACACCTGACCGAACATCCAGAAGTCGAGCGGGTTCACTATCCCGGCTTGCCAGACAATCCTTCGTACGCCGTCGCCAAAAAACAAATGTCTGATTTCGGCGGCATGGTGTCGGTGGAATTGCAAGGCGATTTACAGCGCAATCGCAGGTTCGCCTCCAGCACGCGGCTGTTTTCCTTGGCCGAAAGTCTGGGTGGCGTCGAATCAATGATCAACCACCCCGCCAGCATGACCCACGCCTCGATCCCCAAAGCCGAACGTGAAAAAGGCGGGTTGCGCGATACGCTCATGCGATTGTCGGTAGGGATTGAGGATGTCGACGATTTGATTGACGATCTGGAACAGGCGATTGCCGCCAGCAAAAGCGAACACGCAGCGGCAGCGACCTCCTAGCTGGACGCCGCGCCCTCCGCCAGGACGATCACCGTGTCGACCGGCACAGCGTCACTTTGCATTCGCCCAATGTGTATTCCGTGTCTGGTGGCATCGCTGTCCGG
>JBFILF010000356.1:0-5994 GCA_041599835.1 Pirellulaceae bacterium | reverse complement strand
GCATTGAACGAAGAGGAACTTTTTCTGCAAGCTATTGAGATCGATGAGGCCGAAGCGCGAAGTGAGTTTCTCGACCAGGCTTGCGGCGACGATCGTGAACTGCGGAAACGGTGCGGTGAACTGGTCGACATGCACTATGTGCGGGGCCGGATACTAGATGAAACGAGAGAGGCCAAGTTAAATTCCGCCGCCGTGGGCCAGCTGCCGGAAGTCGGCAGCATGATCGGTCCGTACAAATTGCTACAGGAAATTGGCGAAGGCGGCATGGGCGTGGTGTTCATGGCTGAACAAACCGAGCCCGTCCGGCGCCAAGTCGCCGTCAAGGTGATCAAGATCGGCATGGATACGCGGCGTGTCGTCGCGCGATTCGAGTCTGAGCGACAGGCCATGGCGCTGATGGACCATCCGGGCATCACCAAAGTTTTGGATGCCGGGGCAACCGAATCGGGGCGACCCTATTTTGTGATGGAACTGGTCCGCGGCGAGTCGATCAACCGGTACTGCGACGAGAAACGATTGTCGCTGCGGCGGCGGCTGAAATTGTTCGTCCAGGTCTGCCAGGCCGTGGAACACGCCCATCAAAAGGGCATCATTCACCGCGACATCAAACCGTCGAACATCATGGTCACCAATCACGACGGCGTGGCCCTGCCTAAAATCATTGACTTTGGCATTGCCAAAGCCACCAAAGATCGTTTGACCGACAAAACGTTGTTCACCAATTATGGTGAGATGATCGGTACGCCGCTGTACATGAGCCCCGAACAAGCTGAAATGAGCGAACCGGACGTGGACACGCGTTCCGATATCTATTCGCTGGGTGTGTTGTTGTACGAACTGATTACGGGTACGACGCCGTTCGATGATCTAAAGAAAAGCAGCTTGGATCAAATCCGTGAAGCGATCCGCGGCAAAGATCCGCAGCTGGCTTCCACCCGGATTAATCAGATGGGGGCGACAGTTAAAGAGATTTGTTCCAACCGCGACACCGACGTACGCAACTTGCATCGTTTTGTTCGCGGCGAACTGGACTGGATCTTGATGAAATGCCTGGCGCGAGACCGCAATCAGCGTTACCAGTCGGCCGGCCAGTTAGCCCAGGAGATTTGTCGCCATTTAAATGGCGAGGCGGTCGAGGCTGCTGCGCCGACGCTGCGTTACCGGGCGGGCAAGTTTATGCAAAAACACCGGGTGGCCGTGGCAGTGGCCGCCGGCTTTGCCTTTCTGCTGGCTTCCGGCACGCTGTTTTCATCCATGATGGCGGTCAAGGCCAACCAATCGGCCCAGCGGGCCAGCGAGGCCGAAGCCCTGGCAAACTCGCGATTGGATGAAGTGATCAAACAACGAGACCGGATCGCCGAACTCGAGCGCAAACAGCGCAATCGCGCTGCGATGAACCAAGCGGCAGCCGTGCATAACATCAACATGGTCAAACGATTCTTTGACAAGCCCGAGTCGTGGGACGGCCAGAATCCGCCGCCGAAATTCCAATTTGCGCCGATGGCGTCTGTATGGAAAATGCCAAGTCCGCCCGTCAATCCCCAAGCCTCGGCACCCCCGGCAGCAACCGCCGGCCCCCGCAGCGGGTCGCTCAATCAGCTGTCGGTGGTGGTCGGTAACGATGTGGCCGGTGACGAAGTCGAAGTGGTCATGGTCTACGATGATCCACAGTGCCGCACGGAATTGCTCAAAATGGTGTTGAAGCAACAGCGCGAAGTATTCGGTGATCAAGACGTTGTCGTAGCGCACACGTTGCAACAACTGGGTGAACTTTTTTCGGACCAGGAGAATTGGCGCGAATCGGAAGATTGTCTGCGCAAAGCCTTTGAAATCTTTAAGCACCAAGGCGTCAACAGCGATTCGTTGCCGGAAATTCGCCTCAAGCTGGCGGAGGCGTTGAAAAAACAAGGTCATCTTCAACAGGCAATGGAGGAGCTCAAGGACTGCGAGCAAACGCTGGAAAAGATGAAAATCCCGCGCCAGTTCACGAAAATTATGCTCGACAAAGTTAAAAAGCAGCTGGCCGACATGAATAGGGAGGAAAAGTAACCCCTGCCATCCAGCAGCGGACCGCCGGGCGGCAACGCTGGTCTTCCACGACAGGGCCGGGCATCGACGTATGCATCCCCGATTCGGGGCCGTACAATGCATCCTTGGTGTAAGGCGCATTCTCTCGTCAATCAGCGGAGATATCGAGATGTTGGGCTCGGCTTGCATAGCACAGATGTTTGTCATCGTCATGACCGGATTGGCGATCGGGTTTACTCCGCTGGACGATAAAAAGCCCCCCGTCTCGGCCAACTCTAACGACACGACGCCGGCCGAGATTTTTGAGCAGCGGATCATGCCGATCTTTCGCTCGCCCCAGCCATCCAGTTGCATTCAATGTCACTTGTCGTCGGTTGACTTGAAGCAATACGTGCTGCCGTCGCACGAAAAGACGTTCCTGTCGCTGCGCGACCAGGGGTTAATCGACCTGGAGCAGCCCCGGCATTCGAAAATATTGAAGCTGATCGAGATGGGAAACCAAGATCCGGATGAAGGGGCGCGGCGGATCCACGCCGAAATGCGGAAGGCGGAATACGAAGCTTTTGCGAGTTGGATCGAAGCCAGTTGCCGTGATCCCGAGCTGCGCGACCTGCCGCCGCTGACCGAATCCGAGCGGGCGCGGCCTGAACGTCCCGACGCCGTGATTCGCCACGCGAGAAAGAGCCGCGTTGTGGACTCCTTCGTTCGCAATATCTGGTCTCAGCGGATGAGGTGTTTTCCGTGCCACACCCCGCACGAAATTCAACCTCGGCAAAAAGCTGCATTGAAAAAACAACAAGACTTTGAAGACGAGTATGGCGAAGCGATGCGGATTTTTTACGCAACGCCCGAGGAGACCATCGATCACCTAATCAAACAAAGCAAACAAACCGAGCCCGGACGGTTGCCGATGTTGAACCTGGATGATCCGTCCCAAAGCCTGCTGGTCGTCAAACCGACTTCAAAAGTGCCCCGCAAGGACGCGTCGGGCAACTTCGAACCGCCCTCGTTTTCCGGCCAGGTGACGCATATGGGTGGTTTGAAAATGCATCGCGACGATCAGTCGTATAAATCGTTCCTGGCCTGGATCGACGATTACGCCAACGTGACCGGCGACCGTTATACATCGGTAAAGGATTTGCCCAGCGACAATTGGCATCCCACAAAACGAGTCATTCGCATCAAACAGGCACCGGAAAATTGGGAGGTGGGAACACCGGTGCAGATGTTCGTTCACGCCTGGGATACGCAAACGGAAACCTGGTCAGAGGAAGCGGTGGCGTTTACCCAGGGGACCGTGACACCGCGCCGCATGGTCAACGGCGCATTGTTTTTGCTGTCGCCAACTGATCCGCACCTGGCCGCCCGATGGGATCGCGCGAAGGTTCTGGTCCCGCAACAAAAGTATCTGGTCAAGGCCTACGTGGATTTCCACAATCGGTTGGCCAACGACCCGGCTTTGCTGCTGGGTAACGACGCATTCTGGGGTCAAGCGGAGTTAAAGCGTCCGCGCTGGCGAGTTGGATTCCCCAAATCGGAAATGCTCACCGGAGAACAATTCCAGAAGCGCTGATCATCCCATTGATCTTGTTTGCAAATCTTCGAATTCTGCGGACTAGCTGGGGGATCGGACCTCGGTCTAAGCGGACGTGACGTTTTGGTGTAGAATCGGAATCCCGCTAAGCCATTACGGTTTCTCTTTTTTTGTCTGGCAACGGATACCATGCGATGCTGAAGACTGCCAAAACTGACAACTCCAATGCGGACTCGGGCCAAAATCCAACCGATCGCGTTGGCACGCCGAATCCAGACGCGGTATCCATGATCTTGCGTCAGGCGGGCAAATCGGCCGACGAGGTTGCGGCACTTTCCACGTTGGACGATGCGGATCGGTCGGCCGAGTGTCAATTCTCGGGTCAACCGCCGACGTTGCTTTCGTTGTTCGGGCGCGTCAATGCCGGCGAATTTTATGCTGGTACGTTTAGCCTTTCCGCGGAAGTCGCCAAAACCATGGGCGACAGCCTGGAATTTCTGATGCAGCGCAAAAACGCCGGCACGTTGCTCGATCATGACAAAATGCTGTTTCGCGACGACATCATTTCCGGGTTGGCAGAACGTGGATTTTTTGGTTTGGCCATTCCCAAGGAATATGGCGGTGCCGGCGCTAAACTAGGTGATCTCGGACCACTATTGCGGGCACTCACGCTGGTTCACCCGGACCTGGCCGTGATGTTTGAAGTTCACAATTTCCTGGGGCCCGTCACGCCGATTCTCGATTTCGGCACCGAGGAACAAAAGCAATATTATTTGCCCAGAATGGCGCGAGGCGAGTTGCTTGGTTCCTTTGCGCTGACCGAACCCGGCGCGGGGGCCGATCCCAGCCGCTTGACGATGACGGCGCGACGGGAGGGGGATCAGTACATTTTGAACGGCGTCAAATGGCCCATCACCAACGTGATTTACGGCGGCATTTGCATTCTCGTGCTGAAGATCGAAGGCGAAGAGCTTCCGCCGGGCCGCGATTCGGGCATGTTGATTTTTGAAGTGCCGCAATCCGACTCGGAAAATTTTCGCATGATTCGCAATCGGCTGGTGGCGTTTGATTACTTGTGGAACGCGCGGTTTCGTTTGACAGAATTTGCCGTTCCCGCCAGTCAACTATTGGGACCTCCCGGCAAAGGCCTGGCCCAGGCGTTCAGTTCGTTGGCAAAAGGTCGCGGTGGAATCTGTGTCAACAGTGCGGCCAAAATCTTTCGGCTGTTGGCTCAAATCGTTCTCGATCCCAGCCGGTCGGAACCCGGAGAAGGCTTGCAACGACGGTTCCAGCCCGGCGGATGGACCTCGTTCCGCACCACGTTTGGCAAAGCGGTTGGGGAGGCGCCTCGAATTCAAACGTGGATGGGCCGCTCGACCTGCCACGGATTGGCTGGACGCGTGCTGGGCGACTTGTGTTTTCGACTGGGTGCCAACGGCGTTCGGGATGAAACTCAAGGGATGATCGCCAAGGTGTACGCTACCAAGGCGCTACTGCAAACCGCGATCAATGTCTATCAGATTCAGGGTGGCCGCTCCGTGCACTCCGACGAACGCCGCGCAGCGATGCGGGCTGGCCAACCGGCGGCGCAGGTGCAGGGCGAAGAGCAGCACTTGATTGAAAACTACGTCGGCGAAAACATGCACGAGTTCACCATCGCCACGGTGTACGAGGGACCCAACCCGGTGCTGGCTGACGTCGGCGCACCCAACGCGATGACCCGCAGCATTCGCGCCAATTACCTCGAGCCGATTGGAATGGCCGAGGTCGAAGGCCGATTCGGTTTGGGTGTCAAAGCCAAGTTCGGCTGGTTCATCGCCAAGTCCATTTTAGGCTCACTCAACCCGTGGTCGGGGTCGCTGCGCGGCGTGGCTGACCTGTTTCCGGAAAAGCAGCGACTGGTGCGAAAAGCGTTGCGTCGCAACCGGGTACTGGGACGGCGGATCCTGACGATCATCGCCCGCTACCAAAAAAGTTTTATGGATCAGAGTTTTTTATTGGGTGACGAGGGCGGCGTATTTGACCAGCTGTGTCATTCGCTGGCATCGCTGGTGTTTGTGTTGTCGCTGGACAAGCCCCATCCCGAATATCTCAAAGTGGCTCAAGCGTTGAACCTGGAAGCGAATTTGAAGTTGCAGGGACGGGAAAGCTCGGCGGAATTGCAGGCCGCCTGGGCGGAAATCGGCCGCTTGATCATGGATCCCCAGTCGCAGTTGCATCAGGACCTGATTTCCGACATCGTGGTCAACGACATCCCGCTCGACCCCCGGTTTATCGATCGGTTTATTTAGTGGGGCGCGATTCAGCTTTTGGCCGTTTCAATCTGGGCCACCAGTTCGCGAAACGCGCGCTCCACGGCGTTGACGGCTTCCGATAATCCGTGGTGATCGTCGCTGGCGAACTCAAGCTGCTCGGCAGCCGCCGATGCTGAT
>JBFILF010000355.1:0-5997 GCA_041599835.1 Pirellulaceae bacterium | reverse complement strand
TGTACGCCACCACATTGGCGGCGATGACGCTGGAAGTCTACTACCGGTACCTGCCACTTTACGATAACGAGCAAACCTCCGAAGACGAGTTTGAACTCGACTGATCGAAGCGAGCCGGAATGGCCGGCTCGGTGGTGCGTCGTTCCGAATCAGATGGCGCCACCCACGGCGACTCCACGGCGACTCAGGGGCCACTCCGGGGTTGGCCGCCAACATCAAATCTCGCTACTCACCCCGTTTCGACTCAATGCGGCTGAACAAGAACTGGTGATCGGCGTTAAACAATTTTGCATAACTCAACACGACCGAAATGACCGTCCCCAGCGCCGTGGCCGAGGCGATGAGAAACATGATGACAATCTGGTATTTGACCGCATCCAATGGCGCCATCCCGGAAACCAGTTGCCCCGTCATCATTCCCGGCAAGCTGACGATGCCCACCACCAGCATGGAATTGATGATCGGCGTCATGCCGGTGCGGACCGCGTGTTGGATTTGGGCCAACGCCGCTTCCCAGCGACTGGCGCCAACGGCCAACAACATCTCCACCTGATCGCGGCGGGCAACCAGCGACTCGGCGAACGTGTTGAGCCCTACTGAAATGCCGTTAAGCGTGTTGCCTAACACCATCCCCAGCAACGGGATCGCGTACTGCGGCTGATACCATTTTTCAATTCCGTGCAACACGGCAAACAGCGCAAACGCGGTGACGATCCAGGCGCTCGACCAAACCGAAACGACTGTGTTGATCCAAATACCGGGATAGCGACGTTGGTTTCGCGCCGCGGCCGTCCAACCGGCAATCACCGTCATCACGGCTCCGAGCGCGATCACGATGTACCAGCGGTCAAAGCGAAAGACCCAGTCCAGTACCAACCCGACCAGCAACAACTGGACGATGGTACGGACGCTGGCAATGGCCAGTGACTTTTCCATTCGCAACCCCAACGCGACGGATATCGCTCCATTGATCACGATCAACAGCGCCGCCAATCCCACTTGCCAGTAGGCCAGTTCGACATATTCAGCCATCAATCGCCCCCGTCCAGATTCGTCGACTCGATCGATCCGCCGTCCATTTGCCACCAGGACCTGGCCACGCGGCGGGCCTGTTGCCTGTCGTGAGTAATCCAGACCACCGCCCGCTCCGCGGATTGATCCAACCAGTTGGTCACCATCGATTCAATTTCGCTGGCCGCTTGGCGATCAAGGGCGGCGGTCGGCTCGTCCAGCAGCAGGAAAACGGGACTGAGCAACACGGCGCGCAACAACGCCGCAATCTGAGATTCGCCGCCGGAAAGATCCCGCTGGTGTTTGTCCAGAAACGACTTGTCGCGGCCCATCACGGCCAGCAGGGAGACCGCTCGGTCTCGGTCAAAAGTTTTTTTGCGGTGCACATTCAGTTTGAACGGATGTTGCAAATTCTCGGCCACGCTGGCTTCCAGCAGCACTGGTCGTTGCGACAAGTACATGACCTGGCTGCGGAACAGCGGCACGGTGGAACCACCGATTCGGTTTCCCTGCCATTGGACGTGGCCGGAATCCAGCGGGTCTAACAGCGCCAACGCCCGCAGCAACAACGTCTTGCCGCTGCCCGACGGGCCGACGATCGCCGCCCGATCGCCCGGCGATACCACCAGCGACACGTCGTTCAATAGGTGATGGCCGTTGGAGCGGCGGCAGATCGATTTGGCTTGCAGCACGTCGAGCCCTTATAACGAATTGGAATTGTGTTCGATGGCCACCTCCACGTGGCGGCCAGACAATCAACGTTAAACCATGATGGCCGCAAATCGAAGCAACGGCCATCCAGTACCGATCGCAACGAATTTGCTATCCGTCGGAAAACGACATGAAATTTTCTTGGCGTGCATGGAGTTTTAACCTTGCATTGCCACTAGAAAAGCTAAAACAACACGAGAGGGTTTTCAGCGAGTCGTCACGCAATCATCCACTGCCAGGGGAGCAAACGCCATGAGCATGGCTGCCAATTTTGTGCGGATTTCCCAGCAACAGCTGGATCAACTCAACGCCGATCCGTCGGCCGTGGAAGCGTTTGCCGATGAGCTGTTTGAAGGCGATGTCGGCGACAGCGTTTGCGATGTCGACAAGTCGTGGCAAACCATTCATTACCTGTTGACCGGGCAGGCTTGGGGCGGGCAGTCGCCGGCAGCTCAGGCAATTATGGGCGGCACCGAAATCGGTCCGGACTTGGGCTATGGCCCAGTACGGTGTTTGGATGCCGACCAGGTAAAACGAGTCGCGACCGCCTTGAATGAGATCTCCGCCGAAGAATTGGCAAATCGATTTGATGCCGAAGCGATGGAAAGCCAAGGCATTTATGCATTCAGCGCTGAAGACGCTGACGAGGAATTGGAAATGGCCAAAGATTATTTTAATCAGCTCAAGGATTTCTATCAGGAAACCGCCAATCGCGAACAGGCCATGTTGTTGCTGATCGTTTGACAAAACGCTTCTGCGCACCCGCAGCGGTTGGCCGGATTAGTAATCCGCGCCGTTGAGGCTGGCGATCACCGATTTTTGCCAGTCCAACAAGGCCGACTCCATGTTCTTGATTCGTTGGGGGTGCTGCGCGGCGAGATTGTGCGACTCATTCGGATCGTTGCCGAGGTTATAAAGTTCATGAACGACCGTTTGGTCTGTTGCGTCTTCAATGCGGTGCAGTTTCCAAGCGCCGTCGATCCAAGCCGCGTGACCCGGAAACCGGTCCAGGGGATACTGCTGTTTGATGTCAGCCGCCTGGAGCCGCAATCGTGTGGGATCCGCCGGCGGTTGGCCTGCCTGTTGCTCGGTCAACAACTGGCGCATCCAGCGGTCGCTGGGCGTGGAAATCCCTCGAGCTGGATAGTCCCAAAACCCCATGGCGCGGGGGCGAACAATCAATTCGTCGCCCTGAATGACGTCGCCCTTAATGACATCGACTAACGATATCCCGTCCAAGGTGGGTTGCGATGCGGGATTTGCCTGGCACAACTCCAGCAGCGTGGGATAAATATCCGCCGAGTTGCAGCGCATGTGACATACTCGTGGCCGGCTGATTCGCTGGGGCCATTCAATGAACGCAGGGACCAGCAGCCCGCCGTCGAACAGTTGGCCTTTATGTCCCCTCAAAGGTCCGGCCGAACCCACATTCGGCAGCGCGCCGTTGTCGCTGGTGTACCACAGCAGGGTGTTGTTCCGCACGCCCAACCGTTCCAGGTGCGTCCGCAACTGGCCAAACGCCCTGTCCATCGCCGTGATCTCACCATAGAAATGCTGCAGTCGCGAAGGCTGTTCCGCATACAATTGGCGATCTTCATCCAGCGCTCGATGCGGACTGTGCGGCGAGCCAAACCATACCACGCACAAAAACTTCTGGTCGTTGGCCACGCAAGAATCGATAAACTCCAGCGCGGCGTCAACGGTCACCTGCGAGCTTTCACCTCGCAAGGCGACGGCCTGGCCCTGGCGGCTGAGAATCGGATCGTTATCAAAGAAATTCGGCGCCGACAACCATTCCTCGAACCCGCTTGCGCCGGGGTTAACCGGGCTGCCACGCTGCACGGAACCCACATGCCATTTGCCAAAATGACCGGTTTGATAGCCGACATCCCGCAGCGCTTCGGCAATGGTTATTTCCTGTGGGCGCAACCAATGTCCCCATTTGAAACATCCCATTCGATTTGGATGCCGCCCGGTCAGCACACTGGCCCGAGTCGGCGAGCAGACGGGCGCCGCGGCATAAAACCGGTCGAACCGCAAACCCTTGGTCGCCGCTTCGTCGAGGAACGGCGTCTTCAGCCGTCCATGGCCATGATAACCCACGTCGCCCCATCCTTGATCGTCGGCCATCACTAACACCACGTTGGGCGAGTCAGCGTTCGGCCACATCGCGCGGGGAGGCTGGTCGGCCGAGATCGTCGCACTAAAAGCGGCCAGGGCCAAAAGTAGCGAATCAAAGCAACGTGTCAGGGACATGTCGATGACGTTGGGTAAAGTTCACCAACCGGAAGTTTAACGGCGCCCGTGCACCGCGGCAGGTTTTGCTAATGTCGAGGCGTTCAACCTTGATAGATACACGAGCCCCAGGTCAAACCCGCACCAAAACCGCACATCAAGATGCGCTCTTCCAGGTTGGTGGCCCCTTGCGCGATGGCTTCGTCCAACAACAACGGGATGCTGGCAGCCGATGTATTGCCATAGTTTTCCAAGTTGGCAAAAACCTTGCGTTCGGGGATCGGCATGCCTTCCAAGGCGGCGTCAATGATGCGGCGGTTGGCCTGGTGCAACAGAAACATGTCGATTTGATCCAGGTCCAGCCCCGCCAATTCCAGGATCTCGTTGATCGCATGCGGGACGATACGGACGGCCCATTTGAAAACCGGCTTGCCGTCCATCTTCAGAAACTGCTGCCGCTCATCGATCACGCGTTGCGAAGCCGGCATGCGGGCGCAGGCTCCGGGAACGGAAATCAGATGGCCCAGATCGCCCGCCGTCCCCAGTTGGTACGAGCGGATTCCGGTGCGCGAGATTTGGTCCGCGTCGGATGATCCGTTCGGATCCGGCGCCACCAACACGGCCCCGGCACCGTCGCCAAACAGCGGATACGTTTTGACGTCTTGCGGATCGATCACGCGCGACATCGCATCGGCGCCGATCACCAGAATGTTATGGTAACTGCCGGTCATCACAAATTGCGCCGCAGTTACCAAAGAGTAAATGAACCCGGTGCAGGCGGCATTTAAGTCCATGGCCACCGCCTGGCAGCCCAACAAATTTTGCACAATCGCGGCAGTTGACGGCGTGAAATGATCGGGCGTCATCGTGGCCACGATGATCATATCCACGTCCTTGGCCTCGACGCCAGCGTTCTTCAAACACTTTTGTCCGGCCAGAAATGCCAGATCGCTGGTCGATTGGTCCTCCGTACAATGGCGCCGCTGCAGGATTCCCGTGCGCTGGACAATCCATTGCTCATCGCATCCCAACTTGGTCAAGTCCGAATTCTTGACCACCTTCTCCGGAACGTGCGAACCCGTACCGACAATCTTGACGCCAGTTAGCGGAACAGGCTTGTGTTTACGCAACGGTTTATTGTGGGTTTGGGTTGCTATGGAAGCCATAACTCGAGGTCGCTCATCGCCGCAAATTTAGTCCGTGAATGGGAAAGTGTTCCGCGCCCTCCCCCAATGCGGCGTACGTGTGTTGTCAGATCCAATTATCGGCCGGTGCCAGTTTCCGTGGTTACACGTTGAGCGTCAAGGATTTAAGTTGATCATTGGACACAAATCCAGCAGGAGGGCCCACCCCAACTGTTAGATCTGCTAAACATTCTCGGCTTTGTCAACGCAATGAAGCGCGCCCGCGGCAGTTTTGTGCCATGGGGAATTCCAAAGTCGGCCAGGCGTCAATTGCCCACCGCAACCGCAACGGATCCCCGGCTGAATGCGTCGATGTGCCCTTGCGGCAAAGTCCGGTGAGATTTTTGGTGCGGGAGCGTACAAAACCACGATGAATCGAATCCCAACTCTTTATGCTTTATCGGTTTAAGCTCCAGCGGCTAGCTTCGTTGCCAAGCGAAAGGACCAAATTCGTTACCACACCCCCATATAGGGGTGTCGGCGTTTTTTTAATCCGGTAAATTGACGGCTCGGAAGTTTATTTTCACCGCAATTTGACCCGTTCGATCTTTGAAAAGCGAGAAATTATGAGCCTTTTGGCAATCTTATATCAACTGGTCCCAGAGGCACCGATTCTGGTCGCCGCCAACCGAGAGGAGGCCTTTGACCGTCCCTGTTTGACTCCCAGTATTCAGTCTGGAAAACCGCGGATCCTGGCCAGTATCGATCAGCAGACCGGAGGCACCTATCTCGGAGTTAATCAGCTGGGCATGTTTTGTGGTGTGACCAAACGGCGAAAGATTTACGTGCCGCCGACGCCTCGATCCCGCAGTGCCTTGTGTCGCGAGATGTTGAAAACGAACTCGGCACGTCAGGC
>JBFILF010000354.1:0-5998 GCA_041599835.1 Pirellulaceae bacterium | reverse complement strand
GGTCCGGATCCAAATGATCCGTTACGGCGTACCATTCTTGTGACAACGCGGACCGCCGCCAGCGAAAAGAATTGGACTTTGCCGCAAGCTTTTCAACCGGAATAAATGACAAATCGTGCGGGCCGAGCGCGATTCTCATTTGTCCGCTGCCGTCTTTTCAGCGACAAAATGGCAATCAAACCGTAGAATGAAGGCACGGGCACGAGCATCGCCAAAGGGGAACCAGTGGGTTTGTTTTCAATTACCTGTCAATCTTGCGCAGCCCGGCTGACCGTGCGACACCAATCGGCCATCGGCCAGGTATTGGCCTGTCCCAAATGCGGCAGCATGCTGCAGGTCGAAGCTCCGGAAGGATGGGAACCGGAATCCCGACCCGAGCCGGCGGCAAGATCCACAGGACAAAAAAACGCCGGTCGACGTAGGAAAGCTCGAGCCCCTGCCGCCGCCGGAGATCTACAGACGACGCTGAGTAACGATTTCGGCGAGGTGGATTCGTTACTCGACGATCAATCGCCGCAACACTCTCAGGCTGCCGTGGCGTCGCGTTTCGCCCACGAGCCGGCCACGCCGATGGCTGCTCCATCGATTAAGGCCGACAGCTCACCGCCAGTTCAACCGGTCGCTGACCAACCGGTGCTGCCCAATGACCAGTGGACTTCAGCCGAAACGCGGCGACGCCGCAAAGCGTTTGCATGGTTAACCGGCATTCTCGCCGGTGGATTTGTGGTGCTGGTGATCGGCGGCTACGTGCTGACTCAGATGCTGGGCACTGCGCAAAGCGGCGACGAAACAGAACAAGTTGCAAAGTCGAATCCGACTGAGAATTCCGCGGCAGGCGATCAATCATCGGATACAACAAACCAAGCGTCGGCCGATGATTTAACTGATGACGGCACCGTCCCCGTTCCGATTGCCGACAAAGATACATCCTTACCGGACGACGTGTCGGACGGAGATCCCAACCCAACGCAGCCATCTGCGGATGCCGCCCAGCCGACTGTGCCGCCCGTCGATACGGAAACGGATAATCCGCCGCCTACGACGGAGGGTAGCGGCGACGAGCCGTTTGCTGTCGACGAGGAAACAAATCAACCGCTGGCTGCCGTCCAAAACAACGCAGCCAACGACTCCATTATCGACGACCTCGGAAGTGTCGGCGAGATTTTGTTTGATCCGGGCGTGGACATGGACCAGTTGCGGGATGCCACGACCGACGCCCATCCGAGCCCCGTGGGGATTGGAAAAGTGTTTGTGCCTCGTCCGGATCCGCTGGAAATCGAAGCTTCACGGCAGCTCACCGAAGTTTTTCCTGAGATTCGGATTGACCAAATGTCGCTGATTCAATTCGCGCGACTGGTCAATCGCTTAACGTCCATTCCGGTACAGCTCGATGCCGGGGCCGTGATGAACGGCCAAATTGATCCGCGGCAAATGGTCGGCGTCCATTCCACCGATGCCACAGCCGACGCCATTCTCCGCGCCGCGCTGGAGCCAATTGATTTAACTTATCGCGTTTCACCCGACGACCGTGTCATCATCATCGCTGCCCAAGACGACGCTGGCCTGATTCAGTCGGAATATGAAGTTGACCCGCAATTGGGATTTCAGGGAGAGCGGACGGCTCTGCTGATGGAAATGATCCAACTGACCATTGAACCGGGCTCTTGGAATGTCAATGGCGGTGAAGCAATCATCGAGCACGCGGCGGACAAGCTGCTGGTGAATCAAACACCGAACAACCATCGCGATCTTGGGCGGTTTTTGAATTTGCTCAATGCCGCGGCAGCCCTGAAACAGAATCCCGGCGACGAAACTGCCCGGCAACAACTTGCCAGTCGCGTTTCACGCACCCGGCTGATTGGTGAAGTGTCGAGCGCTTTTGAATTGTTGCAACGCCAGCCGGTCGCCGACGTGCTCAACCAGATCGAGCGAAACGATGGGATTACCGTTTTGGTTGACTGGTCGGCACTGGGCCCGTTGGGTTGGCACCCGGGTACCGAGATTCCATGGCCTTCGAAAGGGCAGGACGTGCTGACGACGCTCAACGACATTGCAGCCTCAATGGGTTTGGTCGTGCGGTCGCTGGCCGAAAACACGCTGGAAATCACCACGCGTGATCAATGGCACAATTCGGCGTACCTGGAGATTTATCCATGCAATGATTTGCTGGATAAACAATTTACCCATCAACAGATCATCAAGTTTCTGGAAGATCGCATTGCCTCCAGCTTGCCATCCCACACGTTTACCGCGGTTTATTTCGAATTGCAGACCTCCAGCGTCGTCTCGGTGTTGCCCGAACCGCTGCAGGCACGGGCCGAAGCGGTTTTGGACCAACTGCGAAAATCGCGATAAATTGCGGCTATTCAGCTGGCAGCATGGGCGGATTCGGCGTCAAACCACCGCGCCGTGTAGTTTTTGCGGAACCATCGGTCGACGTCATCGAGCGAATCGACGTCGAACTGGATGCCGGATTCCAATCGGTTTGCCGGTATCGACTTCAACAACTTGCCGTCGCTCATCACCACTTGGCCGGATTTGATCACCATTCTTGGAAATTCGAACATGGCGCGGCGATCGGTGTTTATGTCGTAAATGGTCACGTCGGCATCGGCACCCGGTGCCAAATGTCCTTTGTGCCGCAATCCCAGCATTTTGGCCGGCGCTGCTCGCGTGACGATGGCAATTTCCTCTAGCGTGTACTCGCGGTCCATTTCTTGCAACAAACTGTGTCTCAACACATCGCGATGGAGACGGCTGAGGCATTGCCCCCGTAAATCGCGGTCCATCAACAGTGCCATGATCTCCGGGTAGCACAGGAACGACGCGCCGTTGGGATGATCCGTGCTCAATGCGACTTGCCAAGGATTGTCGGCCGACAGAAACCACTCGAGTCCAATTGCCCATTGCAAACCGTGTATGCGATTCCGCTGCCGGTACTTGATGGGCGAGATTCCGCAGCCGCATTCGAATTCCGTGTCATAGGAAATCCAGGGGCTGCCAGAGATCTGCCGCAAATAATCACCGAGGGGACTGTCGGCGGTCATGCTCATCGTGTTGCCAAACATGATTTGGCCAACGTCGACGGACAAATTTTGATGCTGGTTCAGATAATCGACCAGCGGAGCCACCGCCGAACCAAAACTGGCTTCGTCGTCTGCATCCCGATAACTGTGAAATTGCACGTGTGCCAAATGAGCTCGGAAATCGCCGACGGCTTTCATCGTCTCCAGTGTCGTTCGCCAATTGCCCGGAATGCCCAGTTGGTTGCAATGGATGTGCACCGGATGCGGCAGTCCGATTTCGTTGGCGGCAGCGGTGATCGATTGGATGATATCACGAGGCGTGATGGACAATGCGGGAAGTCGCTCGTCAATGCTCTCCAGCGGTGAATGGACGCCGCTTTTCCAGCGATCCACGCCGCCGGGGTTCACGATCTTTGGCGCGTAAGCAGCGGTTTTGGTTATGATGAACTCGAGAAACTGCCGCACGCGCTGCTGATCGCTATCGCAAATCGCCTCCAACACAAATCGGTGATTGCCCACCAGCGCAAAGAACCCCGCGTCCACTTGACGCATATCGTGAATTTCCTGCTGTGCCTGCAGCGCGAACGACGGGGCGACGGCGGCATCAAACGCGGTGGTATAGCCCAGCC
This sequence comes from Pirellulaceae bacterium, assembly GCA_041599835.1. Lineage (GTDB taxonomy): Bacteria > Planctomycetota > Planctomycetia > Pirellulales > Pirellulaceae > CAJQPP01. The sequence goes on along the minus strand of JBFILF010000354.1, from coordinate 2,343 downwards.
CGCAATATTGCGCACCGGTTTGGACAACTGTCGGCAGAAAAGGCCGGGTGCCGTGGGTAAAATCCGCATCACCGTGGCCGAACAGCGGGCGGGCGGTGAGTTTGCGAGCCGCATTGACCTTGGGTCCGACAAAATGGCTATGCATGTCGACACCGCCGGGCATGACGACCAGTCCAGTGGCGTCTACCGTCTGATCCGGACGCCGTTCGTGGTCGGGTGCGACGATTTGAGAGCCGTCGATCCACAGGTCACCGACGGCCGATGCCGCACGATTCGCCGGATCAATAATCAGGCCGTTTTGAATCTTGATGGTCGCCATCTGCGGACGACTCTATCGGGGTCGCGGCGAATTTGCAATCCGCAAACCAGTTAAACAGTTATCGAGGCTTTGGGGGTCCCGAATCGGTCGGCGGATCGATCAAGTCGCGCGGCAACTTGGATTCGAGGTGGCTTAACATGTCTTCCAACAATTCGTAGTTTTCCTCGATCCGGTCGAGTCGGCGCAGCACGGTGGGACTGTCACAATTGCTGGTTTGTGACGGGCGGTGGACAGCGGATTTGTTGCGGCTGCGAGCCATCAGATTGGATTGGTAGCTTGCTGGAGGCAGGTTGATTCCGTCCCTGGCGACCATTCCTATTCTTGTCCGGCTTGGCCGTAAAAACAAGTGCAATCCGTCGCCACTATTCCTCGGGAACCTTTAATTCCTCGCGCAATTCCTGCAGCCGCTGCGTTAACCGGCGGCGCACATCGCTGTACTTGGCGTCATCGTAGTAACTGGCCATTTCCAGTGGATCCTGCGTGCGATCCATCAAGTCCCATTGGTCGATGTCTTGCGGGCGACGGCGCTCACCCGTTCGATCAAGTCGTCGATAATAACGGACCAGCTTGTATTGATCGGTGACAATGCCGTAGTGAGCAGCGACGTTATGCGTACCAAGTTCGTAGTAGTGATAGTAAAAATCCTCTCGCCAGTCGTCGGGACGCTCGCCTTTCATCAACGGAACCAGCGACTGGCCTTGCATCTCGGCGGGGATATCCGCGCCGGCAATGTCCAAAAACGTCTCGGCAAAATCGAGATTGGACACGATTTGATCATTGCTGGAACCGGGCCGGATCACGCCAGGCCACCGCACCACGAGCGGCGTTCGCAATGACTCCTCGAAGATCCACCGCTTGTCGTACCAGCCGTGTTCGCCAAGGTAGAATCCCTGGTCGGACGAATAAATCACGACGGTGTTGTCCGCCAGTCCCTGGTCATCCAGATATTTCAGCAGTCGCCCCACGTTGTCATCAACCGATTGGATGCAACGCAGGTAGTCCTTGATATACCGCTGGTATTTCCAGCGAACCAGTGCTTTACCGTCCAGGTCGGAGGCCAGGAACTCGGCATTTTCATCGCGATAGGCGTCTTGCCATTGCTGTCGTTGCTGGTCCGTGAGCCGACCGAAAAAGCGCTTATATGGATTGGTGTCGCGGTCGGACTCGGTCCAGACTTTCAGGTCGTAGCCCATACGCATGTGATTGGCGATCGTCATGGTCTGTTCGGCCAGCACATCGCTGCGTCTCGAATAGTCGTCGAACAAAGTTTCCGGTTCCGGGATCGATTGATCTTTAAATGTGTTTAAATGGGCGGGTCCCGGTGCCCATTCCCGGTGCGGCGCTTTGTGCTGGACCATTAACATGAACGGTTTGTCGCCGAGACGCCGGTTTTCCAGCCACTGCAGCGCGCGGTCTGTGATGATATCCGTGGTATACCCTTCGACGCGTATTTGCGAGCCTGCCTGAGTTTTGAAGTCGGGGTTGTAGTACTGGCCTTGGCCCGGCAAAACCAGCCAATCGTCGAACCCCGTGGGCGTTGTCCCCAAGTGCCATTTGCCGAACAGGGCCGTTTGGTAGCCAGCCGACTGCAACAGTTTCGGAAATGTCGTTTGGCTTGCGTCAAACTGATTGCCGTTTTGGCGGAAACCGTTCAAGTGAGAATATTTTCCAGTCAAAATCACCGCCCGCGACGGTCCGCATATTGAATTGGTCACCAGGCATCGATCGAACCGCATTCCCTCATTGGCAATCCGATCAATGTGCGGGGTCTGATTAATCCTGGATCCGTAATGACTGATGGCCTGGTAGGCGTGATCATCGCTGAATACGAAAAGGATGTTGGGTTGGTCCGCGGCTACCGAGCGGCTTGCGACAACCACAATCGCCAAACAGAACAAACAAATATGGAAGCGGCAAAGGCGAAGGTTCATGAATAACTCCCAGGGGGCAATCTACCAGTTGTGATGTTCACGAAGCCACAAAATTTGGCCGGTGTGATGCCGGCAATGCCAAGCATAATAGGG